>CATYYP010000152.1 GCA_958415245.1 Schaalia odontolytica
TGATGTCGTGCTTAACAGAGGGACTTTAGGGAGGGAGGGCACAATTTGCAAATCTCGGGTGAAGGGACGATGCGTGTTGCTGTGCTGCCCAGCTGGACATCAGACCGTGGCGCCTCCTGTTGATCCGTTCGGCGTCCGCGCTGTGCTCAGGATGTTACCTTCGGTCCTGCCGTAGCCCTAGGTGTCGGAGCCTAACTGTTGAACGCCGTGGTGCCCGACGCCGCGGTGGTGTGGGGGTTTTGCGCCATGCGAGGCGCTGTGTCGGCGTGTCGCCGGCGTGTCGCACCCTTGCATGGCGCAATTCCCCCGCCCCGCAGGCTGTCTGACGGGTGTGGCGCCCAAAACGCAGACCACCTCGGCAAAAACGGTGAAATAGGGCTGTTTGGGGTGAGGCAGTCTGCGTTTTGGGCAACCCCGAGGGAACAAACTGCTCGCGTATGCGTCGGCGACCACGTGGCTGGGATGCTCGCAGCCCAACAGCCACGTTGTGGGCTCGCATGTTAACCCGCTGTGTCGCACGTTAACCCTTGAATGCGCGCGCAAACCCCTTGATACGCAGGTAAACCGCTAGATGTGCGTGTGGGCGGCGCTGCCCACACGCATCTCATCGGGTTAACGTGCGAGGTGTCGGGCCCACACGCATATCATCGGGCCCATGTGCGCCTTCTGGGGCCGGCGCACTGGGGGCGATGCAGTAGTCACATCAACGACATGCACACGACCACCTACAACAGCGCGCCCGCGACAAAGCCGAGAAGACACCATAAAACCAACATGTTTGTCTTTTACCCCAGAAGCCAAGACGGCAACGAAAAAGCGTGACACCTTCGTGGTGTCACGCTGGCGGGGGTGGGGCGCGTGTCGTTCACGCGCCCCGCATAAGCTCAGGCGCGAGTGCGAGCGATCGAGAGAAGAGCGGGGGAAACGATCAGGGCGGTCAGAGCGATGACGATCGCGAAGACGACCGACGCGACGGAAGCAACCTGAAGGGCAGCGAACACGCCGAGGCCCGCGAGGACAACGATCAGGGCGATGAGAACGGAAGCCGAGGCGGTGGCCTGGGACATGGTGGGGGCGGTTTCAGCCTTGACGATCTGGTTCATGGGGTTCTCCTTATGAGTGTCTTCGCGCGGAAGCACGAAGCGCGCCCCGCACGCCAGCGTGTTTGTGAACCTGTTGGTCCGTGTCGCCCGGGTGGGCGACGGCATCAAAAAAGGGGGCTGACTCGTGGTCGCCCCCCTTGGTGCAGTCACAATTCTACGCGGATTCCACCGCTCGGTCTATGCCGCACAAGCCCTTGTAAGGCATGGCACAAGCATCGTAAAAATTTGTTAAAGCGCTGTTTTATCAACGAAAAAGACATGTGTGAAGATCGGTAGAGAACATGTCACTTCGTGCAAGTGTGCCCGAGTGGGGACTCCACCCGGGCACACAGTGTCACTCGGCTCGTGCCACATTCACAGCTTGGAGGCCCTTTGGTCCTTCAATCGCCTCATATTCGACCTTCTCGCCCTCTAGAAGAGTGCGGCGCCCAGATTGGCCGATGATGTTTGAATAGTGCACGAAGACGTCGCCGGATTCGTCATCAGGAGTGATGAATCCGAAGCCTTTGGCGTCGTTGAACCACTTGATGGTCCCGGTAGCCATGGGCCCTCCTTCGTGTTCGCCCCAACGCTGGGGCACCGTTCGGCCCCGTCTGCGGAGTCGACATGGTCCCGTTGCCCCTGTCCGGCATCGATGCCCCCCGGACTGGGCGTGCGGAATCACAGTTATACGGTACCGCACTCGCGGCGAAAATGTGGCTGACCTGCACAATCGTGACGAAGTAGTTTTCCGCGTGACGACGCTACTTATCTCCACTTAGTCGAACCGGAACGATCGCCTGCACGTCCTCTCCCTCGAAGGCGACGCTGCCGATCGCCACGTCCACCCCGAAGACGCTTGCGAGGGTGTCCGCGTTCATGACGGAGGATGCCGGACCCACCACGGCCTCGTGAGTCGAGGAGAAGAGTGCGACCTGGTCCGCGACGCGCAGGGCGTGCGCCGGGTAGTGCGTGTTCATGATGACGGCGAGGCCTCGGTCCCTCACAAGGCGCTCGAGGAGCCCCAGGACGATGAGCTGGTTGCGGAAGTCGAGGCCGGTTTCCGGCTCGTCGAGTACGAGGACGCGCGGGTCGGCGACGAGGGCGCGGGCGATGAGGACCATCTGGAATTGGCCGCCCGACATGGTCGCGCAGGGCATCTCGGCCAGGTGGGAGGCGCCCACCTCGTCGAGGACGTCGCGGGCCATGCGTTCCTCGCGCGCTCCGGGCTGTGCGAGGGTGCGCATGTGCGGGGCGCGCCCGACCATCACCATCTCGAGGCCGGTGAGCGCCACGTTGGATGCGTTGCGGGCCTGCGGTACGTAGGACAGGACGCGGCCCAGCGCGCGGGTTGACATCGACGAAATGGGGGTGCCGTCGATGAGCGTGCGCCCGCTGTCCCACTTCTGCAGGCCGATCATGGTGCGCAGCAGCGTCGTCTTGCCGGCGCCGTTGGGTCCCAGTATGGCCAGGAGTGAGCGCTCGGGCACCTCGAAGGACACGTTCGTCAGGATTGGGGAGGGCGCGCCCGGGTATGTGAAGGTCGCGTTTTCGACGCTGATCATCGCGCTCCTCCCGTTCGGCGCAGTAGCACGATAAAGAAGGGTGCGCCGATGATGGCAGTCAGGATCGAAATGGGAATTTCCGAGGCCGACAGGGATCGTGCAAGCGTGTCGATGACGATCATGAGTGCCGACCCGAGCAGCAGCGACACAGGGATAACCGCGCGGTTGTTCTGTCCGCACAGCATGCGTGCGCAGTGCGGCACGAGCAGGCCAACCCACCCGACCTGGCCGCACATCGAAATGACCGAGGCCGTGATGACCGTCGACGCGACGATGAGGATTGCGCGCATGAGGGAGACGTTGACGCCGGCTGAGCGGGCCTCGTCCTCGGAGAGGGAGAGGATGTTGAGCTGCCAGCGCAGCGCCACGATGACGACGACGCCCGCAATGATGAAGGGGGCTCCCAGTGCGATCTGGTGGTAGGTGACAGCGGCGAGCGAGCCCATCAGCCAGTAGGTGATCTCCGGGAGCTGGCTCGTGGGGTCGGCGGTTAGCTTGAGGAGCGAGAGGACCGCGTTCGCCAGAGCGGAGACGATGACACCGCCGAGCACGAGCGTGATGACATTGAAAGAACCCGTGCGCGTGCGCGAAATCGCCGTCGTAAAAGCCATTGTTGCCAGGCCCGCGACGAGCGCCGCGGCCTGCACGCCGATCAGGTTCCAGTCCAGCAACAGGGCGATGACCGCGCCGACGCACGTGCCCGCCGCGACGCCCAGGGTGTCCGGCGTGGCCAGGGGATTGGAGAAGAGCGACTGGAACGAGGCGCCGGCAACCGACAGGCCCCCGCCGATCAGGATCGCCACGATGATGCGCGGCGCCCGCAGGTCAAAAACGACCGAGTTGACGCGCGGGGGCACCGCCGGGCCACCCCAGAACCGCGCGCGCAGCGCCGCAACCACGTCCTCCAGGGACACGGAAAAACGGCCGATCAGCATGGCTGCCGCCGCGCACACGACGATGAGGGCGATCAGCGTGGGGACCACCCACACGCGCAGCCGCCCGTTCCTGGTCAGTACAGACTTCATGATGTCCTCTCCCCGACGCGCGCCGGGAGTAAAGCGCAAAAGGGACCCCGGCCTCGTCGATAGGGGAGACGAGGCCGGGGACAGGTATCAGGACGCGGCATCCGGGTTGATGATGCGCTGAGCCTGCTCGTCCGTGAGCGTGAAGTTGTACATCTTCTGGTAGTAGTCCTTCGTCATGGCTACGAGGTCAACGTCGGAGAACTGCTCCGGGTACAGGGAGGCGCCGATCCAGTTCGCCACGATCGGGGAATCCGGGTTGGGGGTGAACCAATTCCACATGCCCAGGCCGGTGGAGTAGACGCGGCCGGACTTCACGGAGCTGAGGGTGGACAGGTCCACGCCCTCGACCGAGTTCGTCAACACGGTGTTCGCCGTCATGTTCGACATTCCCTTGCCGGTGACGAGGAGGACCTGGGGATCCCACGTGAGGACCTGCTCGAAGGTGACGGGCGTGTGCGAGGTGTCGGTGTCGCGCGTGACGTTCGTGTAGTTCAGGGAGTCGGCCCATTCGTTGGTGAACCAGCCGTTCTTGCCGCCCGCGACCGCGAGCTGGCCGTCGGCGGCGCCCATGAGCACCATCGTCGAGACCTTCTGGTCCTCGGGGACCTTCGCGGTGCGCGCGCGGGCGTCAGCGACCAGGTCCTTGCCGAGCGCGATCTTGTCGGCCATGTGGCCGTCCTCGTTGAAGACGTCCTCGAGGAGTTCCATCCACTGCGCGTAGGTCTCCGAGGGGTTGCCCGTCGTTGTGAAGCCGACGGCCGGGATGCCGGCCTTGCGGAATAGTTCGCCGTGTTCCTTGTTGTTGGCGTTGTAGAGGACGACATCGACGTTCAGGTTCAGCAGGGCCTCGGCGTTGAGCTCGCCCTTGTCGTAGTAGCTGGTGTCCACCTGCATCATTTCGGGCGCCATCTCGGCGGCGATCGTCTGGCTCATGGCCTTGACGCGAGCGGCGCTCATGCCCACCAGGTAGGGGGCCTTGCCGTCGAAGTAGGCCAGGTAGGTGGATTCGATCGGGATCTGGTCGATGGCGACGCGGGTGATCTTCTCGGGCAGAACGACCTCGTTGCCCGCGTGGTCGGTGATCGTGCGCGTCGACGAGGCCGAGGCCTCCTGGGTGGTC
>CATYYP010000153.1 GCA_958415245.1 Schaalia odontolytica
GTCGTGTTGTGCGTGTGCGTCTGGTCAGCCCTCAAGTGGAGCGATCCACCGGATCTGGGTGCCCACCCCACCCTCGCCACTGTCGGCATCGAACGAGCCGCGGTGTCGTCGTGCACGTTCCGCCATGTTCGCCAAGCCGGAGTTTCGGGTGCGCGATGGGTCGATGCCGCGACCGTCGTCGGTGATCGTGATGCGCACGCGTCCCGATTTGCCCCGCCCGGACACGTCGACGCACACGGCCGCTGCGGTCGCGTGGGCGTGGCGGGCGATATTAGACAGGCCTTCGCGCACGATAGCCACGACATCGTCGGACCGGTCCGGGTCGACGCGACCGTCGAGCTCGTCGATGACGACGAGCTCGTTATCCAGGTCCGAGTTGATGGCACTGCCGTCAAGCGTGATGAGCAGCGAGGGCGCAAAGCCGAGGGCTGAACGCGTCAGTGACGATTCGCGGCGGATTCTCTCCACCAGGCCGACGGCCTTGTCGCGCTCGCGTAGGTTGTGCACGATCGTGCGGATCTGACGCACGGCCTCGTCGATGGAAGCGAGTGAGGAATCGATGAGGGACTCGAGGGCAGCCGGGTCCGTCTGGCCGGCTGCGACCTTCTGCTTGGCCGCATCCAGGGCCATGCCGGTCGCAAACAGCTGCTGGATGGCAAAGTCGTGGAGGTCGCGCCCGATACGGTCGCGCTCGTCCAGCAGTGCGGCCACGTCCTGCGCATGGCGGGCCGACGCGAGCTCGAGGGCAAGCGTGGCCTGGGAGGCGAGGGATTCCGCGAGCGAAAGCTCGGAGCTGTCGAACTCGGGTGCGCCGATCTGACGGAGCAGAATGAGGACACCGGACGACACGCCACGTGAACGCAGCGGCGCGTACAGGGCCGATCCAAACGCCGCCAGCTGGGGCACGCGCATCGTCTGTGCGCGCGACATCGAGTCCACGATCATGCCGGTACCCTCGTGCAACACGCTCATCGCGCGACCTTCGGGTGGGAAAGTCAGACCCAGCAGGCTGGAGGCGTTCTTGCCGTCGACGATTTCGGCGGCCCACGTGTCGCCCACGGACTGCAGGACGATGATGGCGGTGTCCGCATGGGACACTTCGCGCACGGTCTTGGCAATGAGCTCGAGCGCCTCCTCCTCATCGGCGCCCTCCAGCATGGTGGTCGTCAGCGACTGAGAGGCGCTGATCCACCGCTCGGTGCGCTTGGAGTCCGCGTACAGGTGCGCGTTTTCAACGGCGATGCCAGCGGCGGGCGCGAGCGCGCTGAGGGCGGCGGCATCGGCGGATGAATACCCGCCCGCCTTCCCGCACAGGTACAGGCGTCCGTAGACCTGCTCGTGCACGAGGATCGAGACGCCCAGGAACGGGGGAGTGGAAGCGGGCAGATCAAGGTCGGGTGCGTCCGACGGCGAGTTGACGAGGAGAGGAACGCTCGCGGGGATCGCCGTCATGAGAGACTCGGGGACCTCGGGGACTGGACCGTCCTCGTGGAACTCGAGTTGCAGGGTGGTGGCCCCCCACGTGTCCAGGACTGAGAGCGTGGCGTGCGGAGAGGACGTCAAGGCGCAGGCCTGGTCCACGAAGTTCTGCAGGCCCGCCTTCAAGTCCAGGGAACTGGTGAGGTCCAGGGCCGCTTTCAGCAGCGTGAAGTCAGTGGAGTCGGTGCTCATTGTTCCTCCTGGTCGAGGGCCCAGCGGTAGGCGGGGAGGGCCTGCAGGACCTCGTCGTGTGTGCCGCGCGCGGCGATTGTCGCGCACTGGCCGGGCTCGGGCGCAGCCAAGACGATGACGTGGTCGGCCTGGTCCAGGGCACTCAAGCGGTGGGTGACCACCAGGGTAGCCCGCTCGGGTGAGCGCGTCAGGAGCGTTTCCATGAGGCGGTCAGCCGTCGCCGCATCGAGGTGCTCGGAGGCCTCGTCGACAGCCATGATCGGAGCGGGCGCGGCGAGAGCCCTGGCCATGAGGAGGCGGCGGCGCTCGCCGCCGGACACGGTTGTGCCTCCGGAGCCGATCACGGTGTCGAGGCCGTCGGGCAGGGACTGGACCCACTGGGCGAGGCCGGCTCGGGACAGCAGTTCCGAGGCCTCGTCGCGGGTAAGGGATGCGCGCGCGACCCGCAGGTTTTCGTAGATGGTGGTGGCGAAGACGTGTGCGTCCTCCGCCGTCATCGTGATGCGTGCGGTGAGTTGGTCGCGATCGGCTCCCCACGCGGGAACGCCGTTGATCAGAGCACTGCCCGACTTGGGCGGGATGATACCCGTGAGGGTTGCCAGCAGCGTCGTCTTGCCGATGCCCGAGGGCCCGACGATCGCGAGGGACGATCCCGGGCGCAGCGTCAGCGAAATACCCGTTGCGAGCGTCGGTCCGCCCGGCCAACCGATGGCGAGATCGCGTGCCTCGATGACGGTGGGTCCCTCCGGGATGTCGTGGGGCTGCGCCGGAGCCTCCTCGTCCAGGAGCGAACAGATGCGCGTCGCGGCCTGGGCGCTGCGCACGAGCTGGGCGGCGGCGGGGGTCAGCTCGGCGACTCCCTCGAAGGCGGATAGCGGGACGAGGACGATGACAGCCAGGAGGACCTGAGCGAGGGCTCCCGAGGTTGTCTGCGGGATCCCGATCAGGAGGGCGCCGATCACCGCGACGCCCATCGCGCACACGTCGAGGCCGCGCGCGAACGCGGACAAGCGCGCCGAGCGGGCCAGAGCGGCGCTTAGGGCAGCCTCGGACTCGCTGAGAGAGCGGCGTGCGCGCTCCAGCGTGCCCGCCATGGACAGCTCGGTGGCGCCCTCGAGGATCGCGAGCGAGGTTGCCGCGATGTCGGTGCGCGCATCGGCTCCCTGGCTCTCGGCCAGGCGCACCGAGCGGGCGATGAGGGCCGGGGCGATGACGCCCGAGACGACGAGGCTGATCGTGAGGATGATGCCGGCTGCTGGAGAGATGATCGTGATGACGCCGACCGTACCCACGCCGACGATCGCCGCGACAAGAGCGGGCAGGAGAGTCTTGACGACGACGTTGCCGACCTCGTCAACGTCGGCTCCCGCGCGGGTCATGAGATCGCCTCGGCGCAGCGTGGAAAGCTTCGTTCCGGGGGCCGCAGCCAACTCGTCGTAGAGGTTGTTGCGCAGGTTATCCATGCCCGTCAGCGCCACCTTGTGGGAAGCGAGGCGCGAGAGGTAGCGAGCGAGGGCACGCGAGACACCAAAGAGGCGAACCGAGGTTGCAGCGACCGTCAGGTAGAGCACCGGGGGTTGCTGGGAGGCGCGTGCGATGAGCCAGGCGGCGGTGCCGCCGAGAGCGATTGCGGCGCTGAGTGCGGTGACGCCGAGAAGCAACGACAGAGCGAAACCCGAGCGCGAGACTTCGAGCATGGAGATGCATCGGCGCAGCGCAGCGGATTCGGAGCGGGTGAGAAAGAGCTTCATGCGCGTGCCTCCTCGTCAGCGGCCGAGCAAACGTCGATGACAGCATCAGCTGCCTCCATCATGGCTGCACGGTGCGCGATGACGATGACGGTGCGTCCCGCGTCCCGCATCGCGTTGATGGCACGCACGACGGTCTCTTCGCTGACGGCATCGAGGTGCGCTGTGGGCTCGTCGAGGATAACGACCTGGGAGTGTGCGGCGAGGGCTCGCGTGAGGGCGAGGCGCTGGCGCTGACCAACGGACAGGCCGACGCCGCCGGAGCCGATGACGGTATTCCACCCGTCGGGGGCGCTGGCCAAGACATCATCGAAGCCCGTTGCCGCTGCCGCATCGCTGAGGTCGTCGAGAGGCAGATCGCCCATGTTGTCCAGGATCGTACCGGGTACCAGCGTGGGGGATTGAGGCACCCACGAGATCTGGCGACGCCACGCGGCGGGATCGAGATCCGACAGGACGGACTCGCCGCTTTCGGAGGACGAGGCAGACGGCCGCAGCAGGATGCGACCTGCATCCGGTGTCATGTCGGCCAGCAAACATGCGACAATCGTTGACTTTCCCGCGCCAGATGGGCCGCACAGCGCCGTCACGATACCAGGCGCGATGACGCCGCTCGTCGGAGCCGGAGCCCACGCGCCGCGCGCACGCACGCCGAGGCCATCGAGAACGATGTCGGTGCGTGCCATGTCGGGGCACTCATCGGTTCCGGGGGAGTCCACGGCCTCGGCCTCTTCGATGATGTCGAACGCTGCCTTCGACGCCGTCACGCCGTTCGCCGACGCGTGGAACTGCGCGCCGACCTGACGCAGGGGTTCGAAAACCTCGGGTGCGAGCATGATGACGGCGAGGCCGTGGAACAGCGAAATGTTGCCGAAAACGAGGCGCATACCGACCTCGACGGCGACGAGGGCCACTGACAGCGTCGTCAGGAACTCGAGCACGCCGCCCGACAGGAACGCGACGCGAAGCGTGGCCATCGTAGCCTTCGTATTCGCGGCACCCAGAGCGTGCAGGTGCGTGCGCGGTGCCTTTTCGCGGCCGAGGCCGCGGAGCGTGGGCAGGCCCGACATGAGGTCGAGGAGCTGGGCGGTCAGGCGCTTCATCGACGCGAGCTTGTCCTCCGAGGCTGCCTGCGTAAAACGCCCGATGAGAATCATGAAAATCGGGATCAGAGGGATGACGAGGAGGGCGATGAGCGCGGACCAGAAGTCGAGCAGAAGAATGACGCCGAGGGCCGCCGGGGTCACCGTGCACACGAGGACAAGCTGGGGCAGGAAGGAGACGAAGTAGGGGCGCAGATCCTCGAGCCCGGTCGACAGCAGGGTCGTCGTCTCCGCGCCCTTGGTCGCCCTCCAGCGA
>CATYYP010000154.1 GCA_958415245.1 Schaalia odontolytica
GATAAGACTAACACGTTATAGTTGTTGTGTTTCAACGAAACGCAACCGAGGATTGGGAGCCTTGCATGGAGCGCGCAACCCGGGCCGACGTCGCCCGCGCGGCAGGCGTCGCACCGTCGACCGTCTCGCTCGTCCTCAACGGACGAGGCCGGGACGTGAAGATCGCGCCCGCCACCATCGATCGCGTCAAGCAGGCCGCACGCGAACTCAACTACATCCCCAACGCAGCCGCCCGGTCACTGCGCCGGGGCAAGTCCCACCTCATCGCTCTCCTCATGGCCGAGCTGCCGGACGACCCCTTCGTGCCCGTCGTCCACACGGTCCTCACGACCGCAATGATCGACATTCAGCGCCACGGCTACCTGCTGCTCCCCCTCTTCCAGTCCGGCGACGGGGCCTCGGACGCCGAGGTCATCCGCGGGGTCCTGGGCGACACGCAGCTGGCCGGCATCATCCGCGAGACCACGTCGGCCGAGGCCTTCACCTCGCGCCTGCTCGCCAACCTCGGCATCCCCGTCGTCGCCATGTCGATGATCGAGGCCAAACCGACCGGCTCGGAATCCTCCCTCATTCGCATCGACGAGGGCGCCGGCGTGCGCGACGTTCTCTCTGACTACGCACTCGTGGATCCGGCAACCGGCACGGGTCAGGGGCGTGCCGTATTCCTGGCTGGCCCGAACACGAACCACGCGCGCCAAAACCCAATCGCGAGCGCGTTCGGCACGAAGTTCACCCTCTACTCGCTGCCCGACTGGGAGCCCACCACGGCCTACCAGGCCGCGCTGCGCCTCCTCGACGAAGACCCGTCAATCTCGCTAATCGCCCTGGCCGACGACTCGCAGGCCCCCGGTGTCTTCCAGGCTGCCGCAGACCTGGATCTGTCCGTGCCCGGCGACCTGTCGATCCTCGGCTTCGGCAATCAAGACCACCGCAGCGCCTCCACTCTCGGCCTCACGACGGTCGAATGGCCCCTCAAGGAAATGACCGAGGCCGCCGTCTCCTCGATCATCAACGTGATCGAGGGCCGCTCCCCCATGACCGATGTTCACCCGCAGGCCTCCATCGACGAGGAGGCCCCGGACGGCACCCCGATCGCGACGATCCCGACGCGCCCGGTGTGGCGTTCATCGGTCGCCAGGCGCGCATAGGCCGGCACTCGATAGAACGCAGGGACTGCCGCTACAGTGACCCCATGGATCCCGAATATGTCTTCAATAAGTCCCTGCCCTATCTAACGGGCAAGCTGGAAGATGCCGGCCTCACGGTTCAGATTGGCTTCAACCGAACCGAGGGCACGATATTCCTTCTCCTCAACGATTCCGTGAAGTGCAGCATTCACGCACTCATGACCAACCTGATATCTGCAGAACCAGACGCGCACCGCGATCTGATAGATCCGTGGGTCCCGTACCTCATCGAGCGGACACGCATCGGGGAAGCCATCCTGAACAAACCCGACGAGCTACGTCGACTCATACGCACCCTGTTCTGCGCTGGGGACGCTGCCACACACCCTCACCTTTCTTACGCCCGCAAATTCCCCGACGGACTCGCGCTGACACTCAGTCTCGACTGCGAGACCCCCCAGTTCAGGCTGATCGATGAGCAGCTGGCTCAGTGCTCGATGAGCGTCGACGAGCTCTTCGAGTACGCGCAAACGAACACCGACGACATCCCCATCGAGCACATCGGGCAGTACGGGCCGTTCACCTGCCTGTCGGCTCAGTCCGCGTTCGTCACGGCGAAAGTCGCGAACATGCGCGAGCTCATGTCACGTTTCCTCATTGATGCGCCGCACGGCCTGTTCTTTATGATCCCGGCGAACCACATGATCTGTTACGCCCCCGCCGACCCCGCGAACATCTCGGAACAGCTCGCAACCCTCGCAGACTTTAGCCGACTCCCCGTCATCGCTACGATCATGCAGGACCCGGACGCCGTTCTGAGCCGCAACATCTTCTACTATTCGCCGGAAGGAACGTACGAGACGATCACACAGGACGACCATCCGACCCTCGAGGAGTTCTTCACGAATCCACACATCGACGCCGAGACCGTCCGCACCTGCGTCGATCAGTACCTGTCGCCCTCCCCTGCTTTCCGGGCGCGATTCGCGTTGGCCTAGTTGCGAGTCCGACGCGAGGGATGTATCGGACAATGCTCGACACAAGCGGGAGGGGCGAATGCCAGTTGGCATTCGCCCCTCCCGCTTGTGTGCACCCCGCTCCGGGCGCCTCCCGCACGCTCACAAAATGCGGGAGTGACGCCCGACGGCGACGCAGTTACTCACCGAGGCCGCAAGCCCGGTAGATATTGGTCAGCATGGCCAAACGCTGCTCGAGGGACGCGTCCTTGGGGACGCAGACCTTCGCGCCGAGGTACTTGGCCCCACCCGCGACGGCGGCCTGTGCGCAGCGGGCGATCTCGGCCTCGTCCATGAGCGAGGTCGGTTCGTCGGCCTGCGCGGGCAGGTGGCCGTCGATCCAGGAGTAGCCGTACTGGGTTTCCTCCGGGCCTGCGCCCGAGAAGATGATGCCGTCCAGGACGCCTCGCTTGCCAGCCTCGAGCACGTGCTCATAAGCGGTATCCGCACTGCGGCCCTCCACGGCGGAGCGGCCCCAGTTGAGGTGAATCCCGATGCCGGCCTCAGAGACGACATCGATCTCGGATTCAAGGGAGAGGAATCCCTTTTCGGGGTTCTGCTCGGGAATGTACTTGTCGCAGTGCTCGATGACGAGCGTGGCCCCGCACCAGTCCCAGGTGGCCACCTCGGCGAGCGAACGCTTGAAGGCGTCCACCTGCGCCAGGCGCGTGGGAGCCGAGTGCAGCTGCACGCGGGCGACCAGCTGGCGACCCGCCCGCTCACACAGGGCGGCGAGGTCGTCGCGCAGCGCTCGGGTGAAGTCGAGAGCGGCGGCGCGTCCGGCCTCGTCGGGCGAGGCCAGGCCGAAGTTCTCGTTCTTCCACACGTTCTGCATGGTGCCGGGGATCGCGGTGATCGTATTGAAGTCCCAGTGGGCCGCCAGGTGGCTGGCCAGGACCTCACCCTGGGTGGCGAGCTGCCCCGGGTAGGGCATCTCGACGCCGCTCACCCACGGCTGATCTGCGAGGAGTCGGTAGTAGTCAGCTTCCAGCTCCGGTGCCGGATGCGACGCGTACGCGCCGATAACGAACGGAAGCGTCATGGTGATCATCCTTCCTTGATGATTTCGTCGTTTCCATCTTCAGGACGAACATACTCCGGTCCCACCATCTTCTGCAGCAGACGCGGGATGTTTGCGCCGATGGAGACCATGACGATCGCAGCGAATCCGAAGGACAGAATCGCGAGGGCCATACCGAGGCCGAGCTGATCGGCGATCGCAGCCCCCAGGACGGGGCCGACCGCGCCGCCGAGGGCACCGACGTTGTAGCAGAAGCCGAGGCCGGCAGCGCGCTTATCGACCGGGAAGTAGGAGGACACCCACTTGGGCAGCAGGCCCGAAACACCCTGGCCGAACATCTGCTGGAAGAAGAGCAGACCCGCAACGAGAGCGACATACTTCCCATCCTGCGTGAACAGCGGGAAGACGATGATCTGCGACAGGAGCAGGGAGATGGCGTACCAGCGACGCATGCCGAACTTGTCGCCCGCGAATCCGGCGATGATGTAGCCAGCGGCGTTGCCGAGGCCGGCGAAGGACACAACGTTCGCAACGACCTTCTGATCCATACCGACACCGTGCAGGTAGGTCGGCAGAAGGCCCTGGATCGGCCAGGTGTACATGAAGGAAGCGAAGATCGTCAGCATGATTGCGATACCGATGATCCAGCGATTCGAGTCGAACTGGATGATCAGGTAGATGAAGACGATCGCGCACACGACACCGATCAGGCTGACCGCAACAATGCCACCCACCTGCTGAGTGAAGATCACCATCAGGCCAACGAAGGCGATCACAACGACGGCATAGTTGAGGATCTTGCGCTGCCCACCGAAGAGGACGGCGAGCATATCGTTCTTCTCACCATCACCCTTCTCTTTGGCCTCACTCCAGTCCGCGGCCTCGGGCAGGGTGCGCCGCATGTAGATGGCGACGACGATCGGGACGATGCCCGTGAGGAAGAGGGCTCGCCAGCCCCAACCGGGGTGAACCGAATCGACCCAGGTCACGAAGTACTTATCGACCTGAGCAGCGGCGATAACACCAAAGGCGTAGCCGGAGAGCAGGAAACCCGAGGCCTTGTTGCGCATGTGCTTGGGCCACGACTCGATGACATAGGCAGCAGATGCCGAGTACTCACCGGCCATCGCGAAGCCGATGATGAGGCGCAGAATGAACAGAATCCAGAAGTTCGGCGCGAGAGCACAGGCAATGGAGCCGAAGGCGAACATGAAGATCGACAGCACCATTGCGGGCTTACGGCCGTATCGGTCACCGATAGCTCCGAGCACGAGGCCACCGATCCAGCGGCTGATGAAGGCGGCCGAAATCAGGGATGCGCTCTGGACCAGCGTCAGACTGAACGCCTCCTTGATCGCGGGGAGCGCGAAGGAGATCAGAACGAAGTCGTAGCCGTCCAGCAGCACGCCGATCCATGCGGCGAAGAAGGCCTTGCGATCTTCTTTGGTCAGGTATTGATACCAGGGCTTTTTCGGAAGCGCCTGTGCGGGGGACGTACTCATGATGAGTGCCTTCCTGAAATTTCATCGTCGAATAACGAGGGGCTTTGAGTCCAGATGTCTAACTAGCAAGTTGTCAGACAACTTGCGGTAATGTTAGCT
>CATYYP010000155.1 GCA_958415245.1 Schaalia odontolytica
GCGGTCGTCTCGATGACCTTCGGGCGAACGACGTCGACGCCGCACAGGTCGGCCTGGAACTGCATGACCAGGTCATCGTGCGTCATGCCGCCGTCAACCTTGAGCTCCTTGAGCGGCACGCCGGCGTCGGCGTTCATCGCGTCGAGGACCTCGGCGCTCTGGAACGCAGTCGATTCCTCGACGGCGCGGGCGATGTGGCCCTTGTTGACGTAGCGGGTCAGGCCCACGATCGCGCCGCGAGCATCCGAACGCCAGTAGGGGGCGAACAGGCCGGAGAAGGCGGGAACGAAGTAGACGCCACCGTTGTCCTCGACCGTGCTGGCCAGCTCGCCAATGTCCGAAGACTTGACGATCATGCCCAGGTTGTCGCGCAGCCACTGGACCAGCGAACCGGCGACGGCGATCGAACCCTCGAGGGCGTAGACGGCCGGCTGATCGCCGATCTTGTAGGCCACGGTGGTGAGCAGGCCGTTGTCGGAGAACACGGGCTCGGTGCCGGTGTTCATGAGCATGAAGCAGCCGGTGCCGTAGGTGTTCTTCGCCATGCCCTTCTCGAAGCAGGCCTGGCCGAAGGTGGCCGCCTGCTGGTCGCCGAGGATACCGGCGATCGGGGTGTCGATGAGCAGACCGTTCTTGCGGCCGTAGCCGTAGATCTCGGAGGAGGACTTGATCTCGGGGAGCATCGACATGGGGATGCCGAAGATCTCGCAGACGTCCTCGCGCCACTGCAGCGTACGGATGTCCATGAGCATGGTGCGCGAGGCGTTGGTGACGTCGGTGCAGTGCACGCCGCCGTTGATGCCGCCCGTCAGGTTCCACAGGACCCAGCAGTCGGTATTGCCAAAGAGCAGGTCGCCGGCCTCGGCGCGCTCACGAGCGCCCTCGACGTTGTCGAGGATCCACTTGATCTTCGAGCCGGAGAAGTAGGGGGACAGGCCAAGGCCGCAGATCTGGCGGAAACGGTCCGGGCCCTCGTCGCCCTCGAGCTCCTTGACGATGTCGGAGGTACGCATGTCCTGCCAGACGATCGCATTGTAGACGGGCTCGCCGGTGTTCTTGTCCCACACGACGGTGGTCTCACGCTGGTTGGTGATACCGACCGCCGCGAGGTTGTGGCGGTTGATTTCCGCCTTCTGCAGAGCCTCTGCGACGACGGTGCGGGTGGTGTCCCAGATTTCGATGGGGTTGTGCTCCACCCAGCCCGGGTTCGGGAAGATCTGGGTGAATTCCTGCTGTCCGACGGAGACGATCTCGCCTGAGTGGTTGAAGATGATCGCACGGGTCGAGGTGGTGCCCTGATCGATGGCGAGAACGAACTTTTCGGTGGTCATGAGTGTCCTTTCGGAGGCGTTGTCACGTCGTTGTGTGTGCCGCGTCGATCCACCTGCGCGGCGGGCGGGACTTTCGCAGTCCCATAAAATGTCACCCCGGCGGCGGGGTATGACGCGGGCGAGGCCCGAGCGGCCTCGCCCGCGCACTCACTCTCAGTGGTGGAGAGCGAGGTAGTAGACAACGGTGCCGACGATGGCGCCGATGATCGGGCCGACGACGGGGACCCAGGAGTAGCCCCAGTCGGAGCCACCCTTGCCCTTGATCGGCAGGATCGCGTGGGCGATACGGGGGCCAAGGTCACGGGCCGGGTTGATGGCGTAACCGGTGGGGCCACCGAGCGAGTTGCCGATGACGACGATGATGAGGGCGACGCCGAGCGGACCGACCGCGGTCTCGGTGTGACCGGATACGAAGACCCACAGGACCAGGACGGCGGTGCCGATGGCCTCAGTGAGGCAGTTCCAACCGTAGGAACGGATCTCGGGGCCGGTGGAGAAGACGCCGAGCTTGAGGGCGGGGTCGCAGTCCTCGTCGAAGTGCTTCTTGAAGGTCAGCCAGCACAGAACGGCACCGACGAAGGCACCGAGGAACTGGGCAATGATATAAACGGCAACGTTCGAGCCAGTGACAAGAGCAGTTCCATCCACAGTTGCCGGAACGCCATTGAGAGTCGTGTGGTCGGGATCAAAGAGGTAGGCGATAACCTTTGCAATGGTGACTGCGGGGTTCAGGTGGCCGCCGGAGCGGAACGCGACGTAGACGCCGGCAAAGACCGCTAGGCCCCATCCCCAGTTGATGAGCAGCCAGCCGCCGCCCTTGCCCTTGGACTTGGGCAGCAGGTTCGTGGCGACGACGCCGCCACCGAGGAGCAGCAGCACGGCCGTGCCGAGGAACTCAGACCAGAAAATCTGGCCCGTGGTCAGGACAACCGGATCAGCGGCTGCCGGGAGCAGTGTTGTGAGCATGTTTCCCTATCTTTCTCCGACGCGTCTTCGCGCCGGGTCACCGGTGTTCTATCACCGCCAACTGTGTACCGTCGAACAATATCCGCTCGGATACGTTTCGCGGGTCACATCACAGTATGACACTTGATGCACGTTAGCCCAAACTGAGTGCACATCCGTGCAGGCCCTCGCGCGTGACCCTGACCATATGACACGCATTTTACTTGTCGACCCTTCAGACTCTTTAATTCCCAAAGTCACACATCTGCACGCTTGTGCATGGCACACTAGAAAACGTGACAATACGTGACGAACAGGCGCATGAGGCCGCCTCGATGTACTACCTCCAGGGGCAGACGATGGAGACAATCGCTCGCCACCTGCAGATATCACGCTCCTCGGTCTCACGACTTCTCGCCCACGCGCGGGAGGTCGGCCTGGTGCGTATCTCGGTGTCTGCCTCCCCCGGCCTCAAAGGCACCCTCGCGGGACAAATTGCCGACCTCTTTGGAGTCCAGGTCTCCGTCGTTCCCGTCCACGACGTCCACACCGAGGTCAACCGCCTGCACAACGTTGCGCTCGTCGCTGCGGAACACCTCATCGACATGCTCTTCCCCGGCGTCACCCTCGGCATCGCCTGGGGAAACACCACCGCAGAAGTGACGCGGGCCATGCCCCACGTGTCTTTTGCGGGTTCCACCGTCGTCCAGCTCAACGGAGCGGCCACCGCCACGGAGTCGGGCATGCCCTACGCCGAGGCCATCATCGCTCGCGCTGCAAAGGCCATCGGCGGGCGCATCGTCAACTTCCCCGTGCCCGCATTCTTCGACTACGCAGACACCAAAGAGGCGCTCTGGCGCGAACGCTCCGTCCAGTCGGTCCTCAACACAATCGACAGCGCAGACGTCGCCCTGTTCGGTGTGGGCTCCATGTCGGCCCGCCTCCCCTCCCACGTCTACTCGGGGGGATTCCTCGACCCCAACGAGATTGCGGCGGCCCAGAACGACGGGGTCGTCGGCGACGTATGCACCGTCCTCATCCGCGAGGACGGCTCCACGAACATGCACCTCAACGAGCGCGCCTCGGGCCCGAGTCCGGCCACGCTGAAGAAGATCCCGCGCCGCCTCTGCGTCGTGTCCGGCGCCTCGAAGGCCCTCCCGCTCCTCGGGGCACTGCGCGCCGGGGTCGCCACCGACCTCGTCCTCGACGACGGTGCCGCGCACGAGCTCCTCGACCTCGTCCACACGCGCATGACTCCCCGCCGCTCCTACGTCTGAGCCGAGGCGACACCGACGTACGAGAAAGGGCCTCGGCCTCGTCCACGATGGGAACGAGGCCGAGGCCCTTTCATCGACTCAGATCAGCCCAGGCGCTTGACCAGCGGGAACGGAATCGTCTCGCGGATGCCCTGGCCGGTGAGGACCATGAGCAGGCGGTCGATGCCCATTCCCATGCCGCCGCACGGCGGGAAGCCCTGCTCCATGGCGATGAGGAAGTCCTCGTCCATGACCATGGCCTCGGGGTCGCCGTTCGCAGCCGCGAGGGCCTGCGCCTCGAAGCGCTCGCGCTGGACGACCGGGTCGGCCAGCTCGGAGTAGGCGGTGCCCGTCTCGAAGCCGCGCACGTACAGGTCCCACTTTTCAGTGAGGCCGGGGCGCGAGCGGTGGTAGCGGGTCAGCGGGGAGGTGTCCTCCGGGAAGTCGTAGACGAAGGTCGGCGCCCACAACTTGGAGGCGACGAGCTCCTCGAAGATGTCTTCGACGATCTTGCCGGACACGGCGTAGTCGTCGACCTCCAGGCCGATGCGCTCCGCGTACTTGACGAGGGTCTCGCGCGGCGTCTCCACCGTGACCTCCTCGCCCAGGGCCTCGGAGGTGGAGCCGTACAGGTCGATGCGATCCCACTCGCCCGACAGGTCATACTCGGTGCCGTCGGCCAGACGCACGATTTCCTCACCCTCGGACAGGTCGAAGGCGTCGCGCGCGGCCTGCTGGATGAGGTCCCGGGTCAGCTCAGCCATGCCGTTGTAGTCCGAGTAGGCCTCGTAGGCCTCCAGGGAGGTGAACTCGGGGCTGTGCGAGGAATCCATGCCCTCGTTGCGGAAGTTGCGGTTCATCTCGAAGACGCGGTCCACGCCGCCGACGACCGCGCGCTTGAGGTAGATCTCGGTCGCGATGCGCAGGTAGAGATCGGTGTCGAGCGCGTTCATGTGCGTCGTGAAGGGGCGGGCAGCCGCGCCACCGTGGATCATCTGCAGCATCGGCGTCTCGAGCTCGATGTAGTCGCGGCGGAAGAAGTTCTCGCGGATCGAGCGGTTGACGGCCGCGCGGATGCGGACCATGTCGCGCGCGGCGGGGCGCGTGATCAGGTCGAGCTCGCGGCGGCGGATGCGCTGGTCCTCGGACAGGGTGATCTCTTCGCCGTCCTCGGTGGTCCAGGTCTTGGGCAGGGGGCGGATC
>CATYYP010000156.1 GCA_958415245.1 Schaalia odontolytica
GGGTGCACTCATGGGGTTCATGGTCTACGGCCCGATGATGGACGTGAAGAACGTGGCGCTGCTGTCCTCGCAGTTCCGCGGCGCGTTCGTGCTTCGCCTGTTTGCGACCGTCACATGCATCGCCGCTGCCGTCATTGGTGGCGCCTGGTGGATGGGGGTCCTCGCGTGAAGCTCATCGACCGTATCGCCCCCGTCCTCGAGTCGCTCTCTCTCGCGTCCCTCGGCGGCGTGCTGCTCTGGCTCGCTATGTCCGGCCGCTACGCGTCCTTCGTGCCCCCGTCGGCACGCTTAGGCATCATCGCGTCCAGCATCGGCCTATTCGCCTGCGCGCTCGCCCTCTCCGCACGCATCGACGCCGGCGAACACAAGAGCGCGGACACGGCAGCCTCCTATCGGGCCACGACACGCAGCCTCGTCGCCCTCATGGCTGCCGCCCTGCTCATCCTCCCCTTCCGCGTCTCCCCCTCCGAGCTGGCCGCTGGCGCGATTGGCGCACGCCCCACCTCTGGCGGATCCACCATCGACGCAGGCACCGACGATTCGCCCGAGGACACCCCCGGGGCATCCAACGACGCAGCGAACGGGGGCGCAAACCCCGTCACCGGCAGTGGCAGCCAGAACGGCGGTGCGGGGCAGGCCTCGTCGAGCGGGAAGCTGGAGCTGACGACCGACAACTTCTACTCCCAGGTGGAGGAGATGATCGCCAATGGACGCGCGCACGACGGTCAGCGCGTCGAGCTGACGGGCTTCGTGCTCAGTGCCGAGGCCGCGAGCGCCCAGGCGTCGATTCCGCGTGTGACGGATGAGGAGAGCTTTGCGGTGGCGCGTATGGCGATTTGGTGTTGTGCGGCGGATGCGTATCCGGTTGGTTTTGCGGTGCGGTGGGCTGGGCCTGCTCCTGCGGCGGATAGCTGGGTGCATGTGAGCGGTACGTTGCGTGTGCGCGGCGGGAAGGCGCTGGTGATTGAGGCTGATTCGGTGACGCCGGCAGAGACGCCGAATCCGGAGTTCGTGGTTCAGACGCGCTAAACACACACCTTTTAGTGACGTAGTTCACTATGTCTGTTTATGTCCGTTACTTCGGACACAAAATTGCGCGCGTACGGTGAATGAAGCGCACACGGCAGGCGCGGGCGCATCACCACACCTTCAAGGATGAAGACATGTCATCGACAACCACACTCACACCCCGCGAAAAGCAAGCGAGGCGCTACGCAACGACTCTCGCTCTGATCGCCACCCTCGGCCCCTTCTTCTACGGATTCGAGGGCATGGTCCTCAACGCCGCCATCAAGGCCGTGGGATCCACCTTCGAGCTCGGCCCGATCCTGCAGGGCGTTGCAGGCGCGGCAGGTGTCATCGGCGGCCTGATCGGCGCACTCGCCGCGGGACGTATCTCCGACAAGATCGGCCGCAAGACCACGCTCATGTGGGTCGGTCCCTTCCTGCTTTTTGAGGCCCTCCTCGGCCCCATCTCTCCCCTCCTGGGCAGCTTCGGCTACCCCTTCCTGCTCCTGACCCGCATCGTTGGCGGCATCGGCTTCGGCGCGGCAACGACGGTTGCCCCCGGCTACGTCGCTGAGATCGCGCCCGCAGACATCCGCGGGCGTCTCATCGGCTTCCGCCAGCTCGCGATCATCCTGGGCCTGTTCTTCGCCGGCCTCATCAACACGGCGGTCGTCTCGATCACGGGCGGCGCTGCCAAGCCGGCGTTCGGCGGCCTCATGACCTGGCAGGTCCTCTTCGCCTGCCTCATCATCCCGGCCCTGCTCTTCGTGGTCTTTACGGCGAAGATCCCCGAGTCTCCCCGCTACCTCGTCTCCGTGGGACGCACCAAGGAGGCCGAGGAGATCCTGGCCAAGCTGTCCGGCGAGGAAGACCCCGCGGACCGCGTCGAGGCCATCGCCCAGTCCCTGACGATCACGGGCGGCGCGAAGCTCTCGATCGGACAGATCCTATCCTCGCAGTGGCGCGGCCTCGTGTTTGTCGGCATGGCGATCGCGGCATTCCAGCAGCTCACCGGGATCAACGGCGTCTTCTTCTACTCCAACTCCCTGTTCGCCGCAGTCGGCTTCACCGAGTCGATGGCCCTGGCCCAGACCCTGCTCATCACCGCCTTCAAGATCGTCGGTGTCCTGTCGGGCATCATGCTGGTGGACCGCGTGGGCCGCAAGCGCATGCTCATCTACGGAGGCACGCTCATCTTCGTGTCGCTCGGCATCGTGGCGACGGTCTTCACCATCGCGCCGACGGTCGACGGCAAGCCGGACGTCGCAGACTCCCCCGTCCTAGCATTCCTGGCGGTCGCAGCGCTGTGCACGTTCCTGCTCGGGTTCACCTCCTCGTGGGGCCCCATCTTCTCCATCGTCATGGGCGAGATGTTCCCCAACTCGATCCGCGGCGGCGCCATGTCGCTCGCATCGGGCGCCGACTTCCTCGTCAACTTCCTGGTCGTCCTCCTCTTCCCCTTCCTCATCGGCTGGTCGCCGGCCGGCACCTACTGGATCTACTGCGCCTTCGGCGTCCTCGCGGTCATCTTCACGGCGAAGTTCCTCACCGAGACCAGCGGCGCCGAGCTTGAAGACATGGACAAGGTCGTCGCCCAGAAGTGAGCGCTCTCCCCTTCGATTTCAACGACGAAAAGGCACTGCAATGACTGATACGACTCGGGATATTCCCGACAACGTGCGCAACGTCCTGGTCATCATGACCGACCAGCACCGCACCGACACGATCGGCTGCCTGGGCAACCCCCACGCACAAACCCCCGTCATCGACGCGATGGGCGAATCGGGCTTCGCCTTCACCCATTGCTTCACCCCCACGGCTATCTGCACGCCGGCGCGCGCCTCCCTGCTGACCGGCAAGCGCCCGGGCAAGCACCAGGTGCTGGCCAACCCCGAGTGGAACATCGCCTACCAGGTCTCGATCCCCGAGGGCACGTGGACATACACGCAGGAACTGCGCGACACCGGCTACAACGTCGGCATCGTCGGCAAGTACCACTGCGGCTACAACCTGCCCGACAAGTTCGGTGCGGACGACGACACATACTGGGGCGCCGAAAATCCGGTGGCCAACGAGAAGTACGTCGCCTGGCTCGAGGCCAACAACCTCCCGCCGGTGCGCGCACACGACCTGTGGCGCGGCAAGCTGCCCGGCGGGCGTGACGGGCACATCATCGCCGCGCGCCTCGACCAGCCCGAGGAAGCCACCTTCGAGCGTTTCCTGGCGGACCGCGCGATCGAGAAGCTTCGCGAGTACGCCGCCGACTGGAAGGACTCTTCTCAGCCCTTCTGCCTCGACGTACACTTCTTTGGCCCCCACCTGCCCTACTTCCTGCCCGACGAGTGGTTCGACCTCATCGACCCCAATGACGTCGAGCTTCCGGAAAACTTCGGCGATCCCCTCATCGGCAAGCCCCCGATCCAGGAGAACTACGCGACCTACTGGTCCACCTCCTCGTTCACGAACGAGCAGTGGAAGAAGCTCATCGCGGTCTACTGGGGCTACACGGCCATGATCGACTTCGAGATCGGGCGCATCATGGACGTGGCGCGCGAGCTGGGCATCCTGGACGACACGGCGGTCTTCTTCTGCGCGGACCACGGTGAATTCACGGGTTCACACCGCCTCAACGACAAGGGCCCGATGATGTACGACGACATCTACAACGTCCCCTTCATCGCCCACATCCCCGGCGTCTCAACCGTGGGACGCTCCGACGCATTCGTCTCCCTCATCGATCTGCCGGCCACGGTGCTCGACATCGCTGGCCTGGACACCTCGCTCGTGGAGGACGGCCGCTCGATCGTGGACCTGACGCGCGGCGGGCAGGTCGAAGGCTGGCGCGAGGACATCGTGTGCGAGTTCCACGGCCACCACTTCCCCCTCCAGCAGCGCATGCTGCGCACGCGGGACTTCAAGCTCGTCATCAACCCCGAGTCGATCAACGAGCTCTACGACCTGCGCCTGGATCCGGCCGAGATGAACAACGTGTACACCGTGCCCGTCTACGACGAGATCCGCAGGGAGTTGGCCACGAACCTGTACCTGCAGCTGCGTGAGCGCGGGGATCACTCCTTCGCCAAGTGGATGGCGGCGATGACGGACTTCGACATCCCGCTGGTAAACACGGCTCGCTCCGACCTCGACGAGGTCACGAGCGACTAACCCCTTGCCTCGGCGGCGGGAGGACGCACACGCCCGCCGCCGAGGCCAACGCGCGCCCTGCACACCCCACACAGTGACGCGTATCATAGAAACTATCAACGAGGCCGGAGCGCCGCAAGCGGACACCAACGACGAAGCGCCGGGAAGGAGAGGCATGCACTACCCCACACGCAGACCACTACCCACCCTCGAAGACCGCATCGTCGCCCACCTGGCCAAAGCCCCCGCAACGCGCTCCCAGCTGTGCGAGGCGCTCGACACCTCACGCACCGCCGTTCAGATCGTCTCCCCTGCCTCCCCTTCCCTCCAGCTCTCTCTCGAGCAAACCTGCGAGGCCCTAGCCGCGAGCGCTGCCCGTCAAGGAATCGATACTTCGACGGTGCGCGCAGTGGGCGTGGGTGTTCCCATTCCGATGGGGCGTAACGCCAGGCTTTCCTCGGACGCGTACCCGACAATGGAGGAGCTCAGCGAGCTCACGCGTCGCTGGTGGGATCCTCTCCCGATCGTCGACAACAC
>CATYYP010000157.1 GCA_958415245.1 Schaalia odontolytica
GCCCTCGGCCTGGCCGCCTGCACGGGCGGCACGAGCTCCTCTTCTTCCGCCGATGCCGAGCAGACCTACGGCCCCGGCGCGCTGCCGACCGTGACGGAAGGCAAGCTCACCGTCGCCACCTCCGATCCCGCCTACTCGCCGTGGATCCTCGACAACGACCCGTCCTCGGGCGAAGGCTACGAGTCCGCCGTCATCTACGCCCTGGCCGAGGAACTCGGCTACACCGCCGACAACGTCCAGTGGGTGCGCGCCACCTTCGACGCGTCGATCACCCCCGGCGCGAAGGACTGGGACCTGAACATTCAGCAGTTCTCCATCACCGACGAGCGCAAGAACGCCGTCGACTTCACGTCCCCGTACTACACGACCACCTCGGCCATCATCGCCAAGGCCGGCACCCCGGCCGCCAGCGCGAAGTCCATCGCGGACCTCAAGGACGTCCTCATCGGCGTCCAGGCCGGCACCACCTCCCAGCAGTTCGCGTCCGAGAACCTCGAGCCGGGACTCACGCAGAAGCTGCAGATGTTCAACTCCTCCGACGACACGGTCCTGGCCCTGCAGACGGGCCGCGTGGACGCGATCGTCGTCGACCTGCCGACCGCGTTCTACATGGTCTCCGCGCAGATCGATGACGGCGTCATCATCGGTCAATTCGACGACACCACGGGCGGAGAGCAATACGGCATCGTCCTGCCCAAGGGTTCCAAGCTGACCCCCACGGTTTCTGCGGCTGTTGATCGCCTGGCCTCGTCCGGCAAGCTCGCTGAGCTGCAGGAAAAGTGGCTCAACGAGGCACAGAACGTGCCCACCCTCAAGTGAGGCCCCACACTCATGAGTGACTACTCGAGTAACGCGGCGGCCCCGCTCACCCTTTCGGCGGTGGGGCGTGGCCGCCGCGCTTATCGGCGCAAGCAGACGGTCCAGTCGATTCTCATCTCCCTGGCTTCCACGATCGTGGTCGCGGGAGTCCTCATCGCCGTGGTCGTCAACTCCGACGGGTGGGAGGCCACCCGCAACACCTTCTTCAACGGCAAGTACTTCGTCGAAGCCTTCCCCCAGGTCCTCTCCGGCCTGTGGCTCAACATCCGGATCCTGCTGATCTCGGTGCTGGGCGTCGCCGTCTTTGCGACTCTGCTGGCGGCCGCGCGCACGCTGGCCGGTCCCGTGTTCTTCCCGATCCGCTTCCTGGCGGCCGCGTACACGGATATTTTCCGAGGCGTCCCCTTCCTGGTCGTCCTCTATCTGATCGGCTTTGGCATTCCCGCGCTCAACCCGACGACGCGCATCCCGACCGCGTTCCTGGGCACGGTCGCGCTGATCCTCACGTACTCCTCGTACGTCGCCGAGGTGCTGCGCGCGGGCCTGGACTCCGTCCACCCCTCCCAGCGTTACGCGGCCCGCTCGCTGGGTCTGTCCCACGGGCAGACGCTGCGCATGATCATCGTGCCGCAGGCGATCCGCAAGGTCACGCCGGCCCTCATGAACGACTTCATTTCCATGCAGAAGGACGTCGGCCTGATCTCGGTCCTGGGCGCGGTCGACGCGATCCGTTCGGCGCAGATGGTCCAGGCCAAGACCTACAACATGACGTCCTACGTCGTCGCCGGCCTGCTGTTCATCATCTTGTCGTTCCCCTTCATTCGCCTGTCGGACTGGTACACGGCCCGACTGCGTAAGCGCGAGCAGATGGGAGGCACCGTCTGATGTCGGTCTCCACGAATTACGAGGCCTCCCCCACCTCGGACAACGACACCCCGGTTCTGCGCGCCGTCGGCGTCGTCAAGCGCTTCGGCGACAACGTCGTCCTGCGCGGCCTGGACCTGAACGTCGCTGCGCACGAGGTCGTGGTCCTCCTGGGCGCATCGGGCTCGGGTAAGTCGACGCTACTACGCTGCGCGAACCTGCTGGAGCGGGTCGACGACGGCCAGATCTTCTTGGCCGGCGAGGACATCACAGACCCGCGCGCGAACGCGGATCAGATCCGCGCGCGCATTGGCGTCGTGTTCCAGCACTACAACCTGTTCCCGCACATGTCGGTGCTGGACAACGTGACGCTCGCGGCCCGTAAGGTGCACGGCTGGGAGAAGGATCGCGCGCACGAGCGCGGCATGGAGCTGTTGGACCGCATCGGCTTGAAGGACAAGGCGAAGGAGTACCCGGATCGCCTGTCGGGTGGCCAGCAGCAGCGCGTCGCCATCGCACGCGCGCTCGCCACGAACCCGGAGCTGCTCCTGCTCGACGAGATCACGGCGGCGCTGGACCCGGTTCTCGTCGGCGAGGTCCTGGACCTCGTGCGCGAGATCAAGGAGCAGGGCTCGACCATCCTCATGGCGACGCACGAGATCAGCTTCGCCCGCCAGGCGGCAGACCGCGTCGTGTTCCTGCGGAATGGCCAGATCGTCGAGCAGGGACCGCCCGAGCAGGTCATCGACAACCCGCGCGAGCAGGCCACCAGGGACTTCCTGGCGCGCATCCTGCACTGAGACATGGGCCGGGCGTCGGCAACGCTGGCGCCCGGCTTTCGTTCTCCCGCACGATGCAACGCAAAGGGCCCAGGATCCGCAGATCCTGGGCCCACAGCGTTGTCAGTATGGAATCAGTTGGCACCCTGGGTGATGGTCACCTTGAAGTCGGTCGTGATGCCGTCCGGATCGGTCAGGCTCACGGTGACCGGGTCGTCGTCCTCGCCCAGCGCACGCAGCGGGTGCAGGGTGACGACGTTCTTCTCAGACTTGCCGACCTTGAGGGCGGTGGGGTCAGAGACCTCGATCTTCCACTTGGTGGCCTTCTCGGAGTCGGCCAGCTTGATCTTCAGGTCGCGCTTCTCAGGGACCTTGATGCCACTGTCGCCGATCTGAGCGATGGGACGCTCGACCGTCTTGACGTCCTTCGGGGTCACGTAGGAGTGAGCGGAATCGGAATCGGTGGCGCAGCCGGTCAGGGCGGTCACGCCCAGGCCGAGGGCCAGCACTGCAGTAAGGATGGAACGCTTGTTCATAAACACAATACTAAGCATCCATCCTCACAGATATGCATCACAAGGGCCGTTTTGGGACGATGTCACAGCCTCTTACATCACATGGACCAGACCAGCGCCCCCGACTCCACATCCGCCCAGTAGGAGCTGGCAAACTCCGCCCACTGCTGCGGGAACTGCAACTGCGGGCTGTGCGTGCCCCCTCGGATGATGCTCTCGCGAGCACCCAGGTCTGCGGCCTCCTCGGCGTACCACGAGGGCGGCCAGATCTCGTCCTGGTCCCCGTACAGCACGTGCACGGGCACGCCCGTGGCCGCGAGCGCCGGGGTGTCGGGGCGCAGCTGGGAGAGGATGCGGGCGATGCCCACCAGGTTTTCCGAGGCCGTGTCCAGCGCGCGAATACGTTGAAATTCCGCCCATCCGACGCCGGGCACGTCAAAGTTCATGTCCGGGAAGTAAGTGCGCAGCACCTGCTGGCGCGCACCGGGACCCGTGGGCAGGGGGTCAAGAATCGGCAGGGTGTTCATCCAGTCGTAGACGGCGCGACCCGAGCAGAACAGGGTGACGGAGGCGAAGAGGTCGGGCCGCTTGACGACGGCCGCGCGCGCGACGATGCCGCCGAAGGAGTGGCCCACGAGGTGCACGCGACCCGTGGTCCCCGCCCAGGCCTCGGCGACGGCGATGAGGTCATTGACAAAGTCGCTCATCCCGTACGCGCCCAGGCCGGCGGGCGCGGCGGACCCGCCCTGGCCTCGTTGCGAGTAGGCGAGGACGTCCCAGCCCGCTTCCCCGAGGAACGGCAGGACGGTCGAGTAGTCCTCCTTGGATCCCGTGTAGCCGGGGACGAGGAGCGCGCGGTTCTCCCCCGCGCCACCCGGGGCCGAGGCCGCCGAGATCGCGGGTGTGCCGTCGACGAGGGCGGGTGCGCTCGGGCCGGTCAGCAGGCCACTGAGCTCGCCGGCCGGGGAGGGGACGGCGACGGGGGTGACGTTTGCTGCCAGCGCAAAAGGACCGAAAGGCTCTATCTGTTTCACGCACCCAATCGTAGAATGAACACATGACGAACGAGACGATTGCGAGCCAGCTCGCCCACCGGACGATCCGCGCCTACAAGGACCAGCCCCTCACTGAGGAAGAGGTCACCACACTGATGGACGTGGCTCGTCACACCGACACCTCGTCGTTCCTGCAGTCCTGCACGGTCCTGCACATCACCGACCCGCAGGTGCGCGAGGCGATCGGTGCTGCCTCCGGCCAGCCCTACGTGGGCGGCACGAAGGGCGACCTGTTCATCTTCGTCGCCGACCTGTACCGCAACAGCCGCATCCGCGCCGAGCAGGGCGTCTCCTCGGAGGCCCTGGGGTCGATCAACCTGTTCCTCACGGCACTGGAGGACGCACTCCTGGCCGCGCAGAACGTGGTCGTGGCCGCCGAGTCGATGGGCCTGGGCACCGTCTATCTTGGCTCGATCCTCGCCGATCCGCGCCCCGTTGTGCAGGCGCTGGAGCTGCCGGAGCTGACCTTCCCGATCGTCGGCCTGCTCGTCGGCCACCCCGACCAGGATCCGGGCCAGAAGCCGCGCATGCCCCTGTCTGTCATGACCGCGAAGAACACGTACCCGCGTGTCGAGTCCTACACGGAGACGCTCGCCGACTACGACCGCGAGGTCACCGAGTACTACGACCTGCGCTCGGGCTCGCGCCT
>CATYYP010000158.1 GCA_958415245.1 Schaalia odontolytica
GGCTGGAAGTGGCAGCTGGAGGACTCCAGCTACGCGACCAACCAGACCATCACGATCGGTGATGCCACCTACCGCTTCAACGCATCGGGCATGATGGTCACCGGCTGGGACCTCCAGGACGGAAAGTGGAGCTACTACAACGCCTACGGCGCTCGCGTGAGCGGCTGGGTCAAGGACGGTTCCTGGTACTACCTGGATCCCGCGACCGGCGTTATGGCGACCGGCTGGGTGCAGGTCGACGGCACCTGGTACCTCTTCTCCGCCTCCGGCGCGATGCTCACCGGCTGGCAGAACACCGGCAGCTGGTACTACCTGGCTCCCTCGGGTGCCATGCTCACCGGCTGGCAGCACGTCGGTGTCACCTGGTACTACTTCGCCGGTGATGGCCACATGGTCACCGGCTGGCAGATGATCGACGGACGCTGGTACTACTTCGCATCTTCGGGTGCGTGGATCTGATCCATATCTATCGCGGCCGGGGCCGGGGGAGCGTGTATGCCCTCCCGGCCCCGGCCTCGTCTATGGGGGACGTCACGGCCCAAAGAGACCACGGGTTGGACCCGTTCGGACGCGCGGCGCAGACGCGGGGGAAGATGGAGACATGACACTGAACATTGCAGTAATCCCCGGCGACGGCATCGGCAAGGAAATCGTCCCCGAAGGCTTGAAGGTCCTGGACCGCGTCCTGGCGGACAAGGGCATCGACTACTCCACCACCCACTTCAACCTGGGTGCCGAGCGCTGGCACGCCACCGGCGACACCCTGACCGACGAGGACCTCGAGGCGATCAAGCGCCACGACGTCATCCTACTGGGTGCGGTCGGCGATCCCTCCGTGCCCTCCGGCGTCCTCGAGCGCGGTCTGCTCCTCAAGCTGCGCTTCGCCCTCGACCACTACGTGAACCTGCGCCCCTCCAAGTACTACGAGGGAGTGCCGAGCCCCCTGGCCAACCCCGGCGACATCGACTTCGTCGTCGTTCGTGAAGGCACCGAGGGCCTCTACTGCGGCAACGGTGGCGCCGTGCGCGTGGGCACCCCGCACGAGATCGCGACCGAGGTCAGCGTCAACACCGCCTACGGCGTCGAGCGCGTCGTGCGCTACGCCTTCGAGGCGGCTGCCTCGCGCAAGAAGCACCTCACCCTCGTCCACAAGCACAACGTCCTGGTCAACGCCGGACACATGTGGCGCCGCATCGTCGACGAGGTGGGGGAGGAGTACCCCGATGTGAGCGTCGACTACTGCCACATCGACGCCGCCACCATCTACATGGTCACCGACCCGGGCCGCTTCGACGTCATCGTCACCGACAACCTTTTCGGAGACATCCTCACTGACGAGGCCGGGGCAGTCACCGGCGGTATCGGCCTGAGCGCGTCGGGCAACCTGAATCCCTCGCGCGAGTTCCCCTCCATGTTCGAGCCCGTGCATGGATCCGCCCCCGACATCGCTGGGCAGGGTAAGGCCGACCCGACCGCGACCATCTCCTCGGTCGCGCTCATGCTCGACTTCATGGGATTCGCCGAGGAAGCAGAGCGTGTGCGCGCGGCGATCGACGCTGACATGGCGGCGCGCGCCGAGGCTGCGGCGGCCGGAACGCCGCTCGTGCGCTCCACCTCCCAGATCGGCGACGACATCGCCGCCAGGGTCTGAGGCATTGATACGACGAGGGCCGCTCCCCGGAAGGGGAGCGGCCCTGTTGTTCTATCCGTCGGAGTGTCGGCCTCGCAGCGCGTGTTAGCGTGTGCCGATGAGGGCGGGCAGGGGAGTGCGTGACGCCCACTGCGCGACGTCGATGAGGGCAGCGCTGGCGCCCGCCGCGCGCACGTCTGCGGAGTCGCTCGCGAGCATCGCGGCGTCAGCCGCCAGCAGGTTTGAAGCCAGAGATGCGCCGTCGAGGGAGTCGAGCGTGCAGCGCGACGTGCGGGTGTCCGCTGCGCCAGCGCGCAAAGCCGTATCGACGCGGACGAGCAGCTCGCCGGACACGTCGTACGCGTCGCTCAGCGTGCCCGCGCTCACCTGCGCCTTCGGCAGGGACGAGGCTGTGCAATCCCACGTGGCGACAGCCTGTGAGAGTTCCGCCGAGGAAGCCAGATCCTTGCCGGAAGGGGCGAACGTGGGGGAGATGGACGGCTCATTGAACAGGTCGATCGCCCAGGTCTGAACGCCCTGACGCGACGCTATATTCACGCGGTCGTTGATGAGTAGTGCCGCGTCATCACCGGCCTCGATATCAATCCCGTAGACGTGGGCGAGGCGTGCAGCGCTCGCGTAGCGCCCGAGCGCCGAGGCGCCGAGCGTGCGTGCCTCTTCGGCGGAGGTCTTGTCCGGGTTGGCGGCGATCTCAAGGTCGCGCGTGGCCGTTCGCGCCAGCCACGACACGTACGCCGAGACGTCGGTAGGCGCCTCGGATACGGCTGCCGGAGCGGACTGGCCCTCGGGCGTCACCCCGCCCCACGGATCCCACAGTCCGCCGAGCGCCTCGAGTCGTGCCTGCGACGACGAAGCCGCGTCGCGCAGAGCGGACGCGCAGGACGCGCAATCCGTCGCGATATCTGCCAGTTGGGTCGCGCGAGCCGCAGCGGCAGCTTCCGTGCGCGCGGCCTGGTCGCGAACCGCTGCGAAGCCAGACAGAGTGGGCAGCGACGACGCGCCGCACGCGGACAGCGCGAAAACCGCAGCCGACGTCACGACGAGGCCGGGGATGCGGTGTGTGGTCAAAGTCAGTTTTGCGAAACGCACACCCGCATCATCCCACACCCCCGGGTAGGATAGGGAACTGACCCGCGTACGCGAGAGAAAGATAGGCGCATATGGCATCGTCCACGTCAGATGGACCGCTCGAGGAGCTGCTGGCTCCCGTGGTCGCACAGTCGGGACTGGAACTGGACTCGGTGACCCGCTCACGCTCCGACGCGATGCCCCTCCTGCGGGTCATCGTCGAAGCGCCCATCGGTGCCGACGGAATTGACTCGGACACCCTCGCCGAGGTGTCCCGCGCCGTGTCGAAAGCCCTGGATGTCGCTGACCCGATTGACGGCGAATACCTGCTCGAAGTCTCCACGCCGGGAGCCGAACGCGAGCTCACGAAGGTCGGGCACTGGATGCGACAGATCGGACGTCTCGTGCGCATCAAGCTGCGAGCCGGCGGCTACGTCTCCGGACGCGTCGTTGCCGCGAACGAGACCAGCGCAACGATCGATGTTGACGGCGAAACGACTACCATTGACTATCAGGACATGAGGAAGGCGCGTTCCCGCGTCGACTTTGGAACGGGGAAGTAGGAGACCATGGAAATCGATATGACCGCTCTGCGGATGGTGGAAAACGAGAAGGGCGTCAGCCTCGAAACCCTCGTCGACGCCATCGAAGAGGCGCTGCTCAAGGCGTACCACAACCTGCCCGGCGCCATCTCCCAGGCCCGCATCGAAATCGACAAGAAGACCGGCCGCGTCACCGTCATGGCCATGGACGAGGATGAGGACGGCAACCCGATCGGCGAGTTCGACGACACCCCGAAGAACTTCGGACGCATCGCCCAGTCGACCGCGCGCTCCGTCATCATGCAGCGCCTGCGTGATGCTGATGACCAGCGCGTCTTCGGTGACTTCGCCGGCCGTGAAGGCCAGATCATCACGGGCACCGTCCAGGCCCCGCGCCCCGGCCGCCCCACGATGGTCCAGGTCTCCGACGACTTCGAGGCCGTCCTGCCCGACGGTGAAAAGGTCCCCGGCGAGTCCTACCGCCACGGCGACCGCATCCGCGCCTACGTCGTCGGCGTCGAGCGCACCGAGCGAGGCCCGCGCATCACCCTGTCGCGCACCCACCCCAACCTCGTCGCCGGCCTCTTCCAGCGTGAGGTTCCCGAAATTCAGCAGGGCCTCGTCAAGATCAAGGCCATCGCCCGCGAGGCCGGCCATCGCACGAAGATCGCCGTGGCCGCCACCCGCGAAGGCATCAACGCCAAGGGTGCCTGCATCGGCCCGATGGGTGCGCGCGTGCGCTCCGTCATGGCCGAGCTGGGCGGGGAGAAGATCGACATCGTCGACTACTCCGACGATCCGGCGCGCTTCGTCGCCAACTCGCTGTCGCCCGCCCGCGTCACCCGCGTCGTCGTCCACTCCGTGGACAACCGCACGGCGACGGCCATCGTCCCCGACTTCCAGCTCTCCCTCGCCATCGGCAAGGAAGGCCAGAACGCTCGCCTCGCCGCGCGCCTGACGAACTACCACATCGACATCCACGCCGACACGGAAACCGGCGACGACGCGATCGCCTCGCGCGTCTCGACCCCCGACGACGTGACAAGTCGCTCATAGAATCTGAGACGAGCAATCCCTTAGCTGGACTAAGCTAGGGGATTGTGTCGTATTCTGTGCCGCCAGTGCCCACCTCTGGGCCCCAGCGCACCTGCATTGGATGCGGCGCACACGCGCAACGATCCGCTCTCGTGCGGATCGTTCGCTCGCCGGACGGTTCGATTCGCCTCGACCGAACGGCCACTCTTCCGGGCCGAGGGGCCTGGATTCACCCCGCTGCGGGGTGCGTCCAGAAAGCCCGAGCCAGGCGCGGCCTTGCGCGCTCGTTCCGAACGGGAAACGTGACGGACAGCGTGTGGGACGACGTGGAGGAGTTGATCAACCACCAGTGATGGCCACGCGCCATCAACGCCGAGA
>CATYYP010000159.1 GCA_958415245.1 Schaalia odontolytica
GGGTGGGGCTGGGTGGGGCGAGCGGCGGCCGGGCGCGGCCCGGCGTTCGTGCCCTGAGTCGCGGAGGTTGCGGCGCCTGTGGGGCGCGGGGCGCCCGCGCTAGCTGCGCTGCCTACGGGGACGCCGTAGGCGGGGAAACCCTCGGGGGCCTGCGCGTTCTGCTGCTGAGGCATGGTCGAGTCCTTGTCCTTAGCGCCCGGGGCGCTGTGCCCAAAAGGGTCGGAGGCTCCCGCCGCTGACGCCTGCTGCTGGGGCGTACCGTACTGCGGATTGCCGTACTGGGGCGTACCGTACTGCGGATTGCCGAATTGGGGGGTCGCGCGGTTCGCGCCGGCCTGGGGGCCGCCCGACGATGAACGGGTGACGCTGACGAGCACGACGATGACGGCTGTGATGCCCGCGGCGAGTGCCAGGAGCTGAATCCACCCGAGCCCAAGGCCTCCGACGATGCCCACCGCGGACAGCGACGAGGACAGGCCCGCAAGGATCATGAAGACGCCGCCGATCACTGCAATGTCGAAGCGGCCCTCCAGGGTCTCTTCCAAGTGGATGCGGCCGTCGGCGGCTTCGGGCAGGAGGAGCCACGCGAGTCCGTAAGCGATCGCCACGACGGGCATGCAGAACGTGGCGACCACCATGAGGACGCGCACGAGCGACAGGTCCCAGCCCTGGTGGGCAGCGATGCCCGAGCAGACGCCGCCGATCGCGCGCTCCTGAGCGCGGTACCAGCCCGAGCCTCGGACCGCGTCAAAGAAGCTGTTGCGGGGCGGGCGCTGCTGGTACTGGGCACCGGGGTCTGTTGTACCGTTCGGCCAACTCATCATGCACTTCCTCTCGATGGGATCCACACGACGTGGATCGATACCACTACTCAACCAAAGAGACGGGGTGCCCCGATAGTAGGGGACCCCCTGAACGACCCCTGATTGTGGTGGGGGTACCCCGGGGGTAGCCCCCGTGGCATGCCACAATGGGAGCGTGAGCAGACCCGTGAACTCCCCCCACCCGGGGTGGACTCCACCCATTCCGGCGCCCCCCGCCAGGCCACCGCTCGTGCGCGCAACCGCCGCGAGCCCGGACATGCCGGCCCCCTGGATGGCAGGCGTGTGTGCCGGATTGGCCGTGCACCTGGGAGTGTCGGTCGCGCTCGTGCGCATCATCATGATCTGCATGACCTTTGTGGGTCTCGGCTTTGGTGTTTACCTGTGGCTGTGGGTGACGGTCCCCGAAGATTCCCCGGAGCGAAGCGGTGAGGGCACGCTCAGCCCCGGCCTCGTCCGACTGCGCGAGGAACGTGCCGCCCAGGTGTCGCGCAACCGCTTGCTCGTCGTCGGCGTGGCCCTGATCGTCGGCGCGATCATCGGCACGATCCTGAACGCGACGAACACGCTGGACTGGCGGGATATGGGGTCGATCATCACGATCGTTTCCGGTATCTCGCTCGTGTGGAGCCAGAGTCGAAACGTGAGTTCCTGGCGGTCGTTGCGCTTCATCGGGGCTGTCTTCGGCGGTATCGTGCTGCTCAGCCTCGGCGTCGTCATGGTGGCCTCGCGCGACAACCCGCCCATCATTCTGCTGCGCGGTGGCCTCATCGGTGCTGCTCTGGTCGCGGGCGTGCTCTTCGCTCTCGTCCCCATGTGGTTGCGCACGACGAAGGACCTGTCCCAGGCCCAGGCGCAGCGCGTGCGCGAATCCGAGCGCGCCGACATCGCCGCCCACCTGCATGACTCCGTGCTCCAGGCCCTCACTCTTATCCGCGCATCCGCCGAGGACCCCGCCCGCGTGCGCGCCATCGCCCTCACTGAGGAGCGCGAGCTGCGCGCCTGGCTCTACACGGGCCACGCGCAGGCCGCCGACTCCCTGGACGCCGCCGTCACCGAGGCTGTCGTGGGCGTCGAGAGCCGCTACGGCGTGCCCATCAGCGTGGTTGTCGTCGGTGACATGCGCCCGGGCCCCGGCGAACTCGCGCTCGTCGCGGCCCTCGCCGAGGCCTGTCAAAACGCCGTGCGCCACGGCGCCCCGCCCGTCTCCGTCTACGTCGAAGTGCGCCCCCAGGCCGTGGAGGCCTTCATCAAAGACAGCGGCGAGGGCTTCGACCCCGCCTCGATCGCGGCCGACCGCCACGGCGTGCGCGACTCCATCGTCGGGCGCATGCGCAGGACCGGGGGTAACGCCACGATCAGGCGTCTCGCCCGCGGAACCGAAGTTGCTCTGAGCGTGCCGCGCTCCGATATCCTGGAAGAAACAGCGCCCAACGGGAGGACACAGTGACCATCCGCATCCTCGTCATCGACGACCACCCCATGGTTCGCGCGGGTGTGCGCGCCGAGCTCGAAAACTCCGGGGCCGACCTGGAGGTCGTCGGCGACGCCTCCGACGTCGAGGGCGCCATCGCGGCCTGCCGCACGCTCACCCCGGACGTTGCCCTCCTTGACGTGCACCTGCCCGGCGGAAACGGCGGAGGTGGGGCCGAAGTGGCCAGCACGTGCCGCGACATCGAGGGCCTGCACTTCCTGGCGCTGTCCGTCTCGGACGCCGCCGAGGACGTCGTCCAGGTCATCCGCGCGGGCGCCCGCGGATACGTCACCAAGTCGATCTCCACCCCCGACCTCGTCGAGGCCATCGGCCGCGTCGCCGCCGGGGACGCCGCCTTCAGCCCGCGCCTGGCCGGCTTCGTGCTCGACGCCTTCGGGACCGGCGAGGTGTCCACGACCGACACCGAGCTGGACCTGCTGTCCGCGCGCGAGCAGGAGGTCATGCGCCTTATCGCCCGCGGCTACACGTACAAGGAAGTCGCCCACGACCTGTTCATCTCCATCAAGACCGTCGAAACCCACGTGAGTTCGGTCCTGCGCAAGCTCCAGCTGTCCAACCGCAACGAGCTGACGCGCTGGGCGATGCAGCGACACATCGTGTGAGGTCGGACCCCTTTCGCGTGCCCCATCCGCAGTGTGGTGCACCGTCGGCCTTACAATGGAACCCCGAGGGCGCGACAGCGCCTGCCCGCCCCGCACGGACGGCCTCTTCTATTACCGCGACCTCGGAGGATGCATGCACCGCATCGGTTTTGATAGTGATCAGTACGTCGAGATGCAGTCTCGGCACATCGCCCAGCGACGCAGCGAATTCGGCGGCAAGCTCTACCTGGAGTTTGGCGGCAAGCTGATCGACGACATGCACGCCTCGCGTGTCCTTCCGGGTTTTACGCCCGACAACAAGGTGCGCATGCTGCGTGAACTGGCCGACGAAGTCGAGATCATCGTCGCCGTTAATGCCAAGGATTTCGCGCGCCGCAAGGTCCGCGCAGACATGGGAACTACCTACGACGACGAGGTTCTGCGCCAGATCGACGAGTTCCGTGAGCGTGGCCTGTACGTCGGTTCGGTCGTCATCACCCAGTGGACGGATGACAACAAGGCGGCCGCCGAGGTGAAGGAACGCTTCGAGAAGCTCGGCATCCGCGTCTACCGCCACTTCCCGATCCCCGGCTACCCCTCGGACGTCGAGCGCATCGTCTCGGACGAGGGCTATGGCGCCAACGAGTACGTGGAGACCAGCCGCGACCTCGTCGTTGTGACGGCTCCCGGACCGGGCTCCGGCAAGATGGCGACCTGCCTGTCGCAGCTGTACCACGACCACAAGCGCGGGATCGAGTCGGGGTACGCGAAGTGGGAGACCTTCCCGATCTGGAACATTCCGCTGGATCACCCGGTGAACATTGCCTACGAGGCGGCCACCGCCGACCTCGACGACGTCAACATGATTGATCCCTTCCATCTGGAGGCGTACGGGATCAAGACGGTCAACTACAACCGCGACGTCGAAATCTTCCCGGTCCTGAACCGCCTCTTCGAGAAGATCCTCGGATCCTCCCCGTACAAGAGCCCCACGGACATGGGCGTCAACATGGCGGGCCACTGCATCGTCGACGACGAGGCCTGCAGGGAAGCCTCGCGCCAGGAGATCATTCGCCGCTACTACAAGGCCCTCGTGACCGAGAAGAAGGAAATGAGTGAGCCCGTGCAGTCGGCGCGCATCTCCCTGCTGATGAGCCGCGTGGGTGTGGGCCGCATGGACCGCCCGGTCGTGCGTCCGGCCCTCGAGCTGGCCGAGGCCACGGGCGAGCCGGCCGCCGCGATCGAGCTGCCCGACGGCCAGATCGTCACGGGCAAGACGTCGGCGCTGCTGGGCTGCTCCTCGGCGATGCTGCTCAACGCCCTCAAGAAGCTCGCCGACCTGCCGGACGAGGTCCAGCTCCTCGCCCCGGAGTCGATCGAGCCGATCCAGCGCCTCAAGACCCGCGACCTGGGCTCGCGCAACCCGCGCCTGCACACCGACGAGGTCCTCATCGCGCTCGCGGTCAGCGCCAACGGCGACGACAACGCGCGCCGCGCCCTGGACAAGCTGAGCTCGCTGCGCGGATGCGACGTGCACGAGTCGGTCATCCTGGGCCCCGTGGACGAGGGCATCTTCCGCTCGCTGGGCATCCAGGTGACGACTGAGCCGGTGTACGCGACGAAGTCGCTGTACCGCAAGAAGTAATCGCTTCGACGAGGCCGGGGTTTCCTTCGCGTATCAGCGCGGGGAGGCCCCGGCCTCGTTGTGTGCCGCCTTTCGTGGTTGGCGCCACCCGGGGCGGGGGTCGCAGGTGAGGGT
>CATYYP010000160.1 GCA_958415245.1 Schaalia odontolytica
TGCACGGTGGCGCCACACAGGTAGATGCCGACCTTGCCGGGGGTCACCGGGTTGAGGGGCTGGATGCGGGCGCTCTTGGAGTCGTACAGGTGCAGCATGGCACCAATCCTACCTGGCGGGGCGAGGGGGTGAGGGAAACGGGCGCTCCCCGGGAGTATGTAACGAGGCCCGGGCCCCGACTGCGCAACCGCGCGGCTTCGCAGGTGGGGGGCTCGGGCCTCGTCGAGCAAAAGAAAACTCAGGCGCCGGGGCGCACGCGCTCGCGAATGAGCGCCTTGAGGTCCTCGACGGAGTTGGCGAGGGGCGTGACGCGCTCTTCGCGGCCTTCGATGCCTTCGAAGCGCTCGGGCACGGGCGGGAGGTGGCCGGTGGCCTCGAGGATCGTGTCGGCGAACTTGACGGGCAGCGCGGTCTCCATGACGACGAGCGGACCCTCGATCTGCGGGCGCACGGCGCGGGCGACGTGCACGCCGTCGGCCGTGTGCGGGTCGAGGAGGTAGCCGCTTTCCTTCTCCGTGCGCGCAATCTCAGCGAGGCGGTCCGCGTGCGAGGAGGTGCCGGAGATGAAGCCGTAGGTGTCGCGCAGGGCGGCGAACTCGGGCGTGCCGGACAGGTCGAAGTAGCCGTCGCGGGCCAGGGCCGTCTCGAAGAGAGCGCGGGTGGCGTCGCCGTCGCGGCCCATGAGGTCGAAGATGAAGCGCTCGAAGTTCGAGGCCTTGGAGATGTCCATGGACGGGCTGGAGGTGGCCAGCGTGTCCGCGGAGGAGCGGGGGCGGTAGACGCCGGTGCGGAAGAACTCGTCGAGGACGTCGTTCTCGTTCGTGGCGACGACGAGGGTGCCGAGCGGCACGCCCATCTGGCGGGCGATGTGGGCGGCGCACACGTTGCCGAAGTTGCCCGAGGGCACGACGACGCTGACCTTGGACGAGGCGTCGGCCCCTTCCTCGGTGACGCGCAGCCAGGTGGCGACGTAGTAGCAGACCTGGGCGAGCAGGCGCGCCCAGTTGATGGAGTTGACGGCGCCCACGTGCCAGGTGGCCTTGAAGTCGGCGTCCATGTTGACGGCCTTGACGAGGTCCTGGCAGTCGTCGAAGACGCCGTCGACGGCGACGTTGACGATGTTCTCGTCGAGGAGGGAGAACATTTGGGCGCGCTGGAAGGCGGTCATGCGGCCGGCGGGGGTGAGCATGACGACGGAGAGGCCGCGTCGGCCGCGCAGCGCGTACTCGGCGGAGGAGCCAGTGTCACCGGAGGTGGCGCCGACGATGGTGAGCCAGTCGCCGCGGCGAGTGAGCTCGTATTCGAAGAGCTCACCGAGGAGCTGCATCGCCATGTCTTTGAAGGCGGCCGTGGGGCCGTTGGAGAGGTGAGCGAGGTGCAGGTCGGTGCCGTCCAGGGCGTCGACGGGGACGATCTGGGGGTCGGAGAAAGCGGGGGTGCGGTAGGCACGGGCCGTGATCGCGCTCAGGTCGTTCGCGGGGATGTCGTCGACGAAGAGGGAGATGATGCCGGCGGCCATGGCCGCGTAGCCGTCCTCGCGCAGGACGATGCGCAGCTCGTCCAGGTCGGAGCGAGACAGCGTCGGGTATTCCTCGGGCAGGTAGAGGCCGCCGTCGGGGGCGAGGCCTTCCAGGAGGATGTCACTGAAGGAACGGGTGGGCGTGTTGGGGCCGCGTCGGGTCGAAATGTAGCGCACGGGTCGATCCTATCGGAGAGGGGGCGTGGCCTGCGAGGGCGCCCGCGCCTCGTCACACGGATAGACGAGGCAGGGGCAAGGGATCGTGTGAGGCTCCCTAGGGGCGTGTGGTAGAAACATGGTGTGAGCAACGACTTTTCTCGCTGGGCTCCCCCGGACGCAGATTCCACCCCCACGCCCAACGACGAGCCGAAGACGCGGAGCACCGCCGAGCAGCCTGCAGAACACGCGGCTTCGACCGGCGCCTCACCAGTCCCCGATCGCTTCGCGCCCACAATCGGGCAGCCAGAGGGCACTGCGACGGGTCAGTCGGGCGTCACCTCGTCGTTGAAGCCAGTCCTGGGGTCGCTCGTCACAGGTGCGACGCGAACCACGGCTACGCCCCGCTCGTCGGCGTCTCCTCACGAGGCCTCGGCCCCCGCGAGCGCACCCCGGACAGGCGCTCGCCCTCCGCGCACGCGCACCAACCCCGAGCGTATCGCGGGCCATCAGGCATACGGACGACTGCAGAAGAAGAAAGCAGCACTCATCGTCGCCGCGAGCCTCGCGGTCATCGCTCTCCTTTTCGCGCTACCGCGTTTCATCGCAGCGATTCCACAGCCCACCGCAAAGCCGGTAGCCTCCCAGGGCTACAAGGGTTCAGCCACGAACACGAACGTTCTCTCGTCGGACTGGGCAGCGGGCGTGAGCGTCGCCTGGACCTTGCCTGAACCTCGCACCGGCATTGACAAGCCATCCGAAACCACCCTGTTTGCCGACGGCACAACGCTCTACATGGTGTCCCGGGACCATCATTCCCATTCCATCTCTCTTGCAGCCATCGACGTCTCCTCCTCCGAGCCCACCGTGCTGTGGACATCCAACGACGGGTCCATGGAGATCCCATACTCAGGGACAGATTTCTCCATCGTCTCCGTCGGCGAGTGGCTCGCCGTCGAAAATATCCTGATCTCGAAATCAACGGGCATTCAGACACAGGCGCCGTGGGAGGACGGCCATCCGATCACCATGGTCGACGACATCCTGGTGACCTGTTCCGGCATGGAAACCTGCGCCGGGTGGAAGCAGGAATCCGGTTCCTGGACACAGCAGTGGCAAAGCATTACGGGAAAACAGTCCCGTAACTCCTCGCTCTCACGGTGGGACGGGCCGCGCACGATTGGGACCGGAGAGGAGGCTTCCGCCTTGGTTCCCGTCGATGACTACAGGAACCCACAGATCGTCAACGTACACACGGGGGTTGTGACGACCTTTGGACACGAGGGGCGTTTAGCTAATGCCCGTTCCTATTCCTACGACGCTCTGTATCCGGCCTCCGATGGCCTCATCGTGCGTAAGGACGCCAGGTTGCTCGAAAAATTCGACATGTCCGGCAACTCCCTGGGCACTTTTGGGCCGAGCCGTAAGCACATTATCCCCGCAGAAGATGGCCGCATGCCGACTCTGAGTGAGTGGGATGCTTTCTTCGACTCGGGCAGGACACCATGGACGACGGGCATGCTGGAGGCCACCGGCGACAGGTGCCAAACCCTCACAGTGCACACCACGGGAGGCGTGGCGAAATACTCCGCAGAGGGGTTGGTGGGGGTTTCTTCCAGCACCCGTCCGCCCTGTTCCTTCTCCCCCACGCATGCGCGTGCGAGCGCCGACGGAACCGCTGCCTTCATTCTGAACATCGGATACAAGGAACAGACCGTCTATTTCTTCGACATGGCGAACAACAAGGCGTATACCTCAACCGAGTTGAAGGCGGCACGGAACCACACGTGGGTCTACGACGATCTGCTGGTCGGGCTGACGGACGAGGGCCTCATCGCCTTCACGCCGACTTCCTCGTGACGCTACCCTGGTTCCATGACTGATCTGCCTTTCCGCATCGGCCAAGCGGTCGACGTCCACGCGTTCGCCGCACCCGACTCGCCGCGCCCTCTGATGATCGCGTGCCTGGAGTGGCCGGGCGAGCGCCCCCTCGAGGGTCATTCGGACGCGGACGTGGCCGCGCACGCCCTGTGCGACGCGATGCTGCTGGCGACAGGCCTGGGCGAGCTCGGCACGGTGTTCGGCGTGGATCGACCCGAGTGGGCGGGTGCTTCGGGGCGTGCGCTCCTTGAGGAGGTTCGCCGCATGACCGCCGAGGCCGGCTGGGTGCTCGGTAACGCGACCGTGCAGGTCGTGGGGAACCGGCCTCGTATGGCCGCGCGACTGCCCGAGGCCTGCGCGGTCATGAGCGAGATCGCCGGGGGTACGGTCACCGTGTCAGCGACGACCTCGGATCACCTGGGTTTCACGGGCCGAGGCGAGGGCGTAGCCGCGCTGGCGAGCGCCCTCATGGTGCGCGCCGAGGAGTAACCCACGAGCGCCCGCCGGGCGCACAACGTGGTAGAAACGTGTCATGAGCAACGACGACCTGCACCACACATCCGACGACCCCGCGCGCGTTCATTCCTCCGACGCGTGGAACGACGTGTCACAGGTCGATATTCCTGAGCTCCCGGACTTTGGGGATCTTCCAGGGGTCGCGGATCTGCCCGAAGTTCCGCAGCTGCCAGAGTTGGAAGCGTTAGAGGAATTGGCGATGCCAGAGGTGGCGATGCCGGACCTCGACCAGTTCCTCACCGTCACGCCGCCCGCGCCGGCCGATATTTCTCAGCCGGACGCAGCCCCCGCGGCGGGAGCTACAGCAGCAACGGGAACTACAGCAACGGCGGGAGCTACAGCAGCCCAGACGAGCAGCGCCTCCCACAACGCCGCCACGGCCTCGTCGACGAAAGGGACCACAGGCAAGCAAGCACCGAGGCCAACCTCCACCACGGCCTCGCCGCGGAAGGCGCCCACAGGCGCGCAGGCGCCCAGGCCCACCATTACCTTCGAGCCCACGCCCGCGAGAACCCCGCGAACCTCGGTGCCCCCGAGGCAGAAAAAGCCGAACCTCCTCATCGCGTTCGTCGCTCTCATCGC
>CATYYP010000161.1 GCA_958415245.1 Schaalia odontolytica
TCTTTCACGGAAGTACCACTGAAGGGGCAGCGTTGGGCGAACTTTGTCTCGGCTGAAGCGGCAACCGACTTGCTGGGACCGTGGCAGTCGCGAAATGAGCATGAAAAAAGCACTCCCGAAGGAGTGCTTGGTAGAAATGCAGAACCCCCACCGGTGGATCGCACCGAGGGGGGCCGCTGCGCGCCCGGAGGGACTCGAACCCCCAACCTTCTGAACCGTAATCAGATGCTCTATCCATTGAGCTACGGGCGCTTGCCGTTTGGCTGGGTATAAGCTTACACGCTCTTCGCCGGGATGCAAAATCAAGAGCTATGGCCTGAACCACATCGAAGAAAAGCATCCTGCAGTCGACCAAGATCGAGCAGCATATACAAAGATCCTCCGCGCACCCGGCAGCGCACCCTTATCCTTGCTGCATTCCTGCCCTGGGGAGGTTCGGATGATACCGTCACGCGGAGGACCGGCCCCCAGCATACACGTTTTCGCCCCGCGCGCGCAGCTGCGAAGACCGCAACTCGCCAGCCTCACACAAACACCCAACGCGTACCGCTCGCACCACGATCGTTACACACGCTTAAGGACTGACCAGGCGCCACCAACCCACAGCGAACAGACCTACCCTGAGACCATGAGCGACATCATCATTCCCGGCATCGGCTCACTGGAGCCGGCACCCGCACTGGACCATCTCGATCTGCTCGCCCCACCCGTCGCCGCCGCACTGACCGCACTGGCCGAGCGCGGGGTGGCCACGGCCTCGTCGGCACTGGTTGTCGCGATCGACCCGGAGCTCGCGGACACAGAGGTCATGACGCGCGAGTTCGGCATGGACCTGGCGCTGTCGTCGAACTGCATTCTGGTGGCCGGCAAGCGCGCCGGCGAGGAGCGGATCGCGGCGTGCGTCGTGCGCGCGACGACGAACGCGGATGTCAACCACGTCGTGAAGAAGCGCCTCGACGTGCGCAAGGCGAGTTTCTGGCCGCAGGAACGCGCGGTCGAAGCGTCGGGCATGGAGTACGGCGGCATCACGCCGGTGGGCGTACCCGGCTCATGGCGGCTCCTCATCGACTCGGCGTGCACAGTCGGATGGAGCTGCATCGGCTCGGGCCTGCGCCGCTCGAAGCTCTTTGTGACGGGCGATGTCCTGGCCGCACTCCCGGGCGCAGAGATCGTCGAAGGCCTCGGAGTCTAAGGGAACGAGGTCTGGGTTCAGCGGCGCCACAGGCAACAAAAACCCCGGAACCTCAACAGGTTCCGGGGTCCGGTGGCGGAGGATGGGGGATTCGAACCCCCGAGGGCTTGCACCCAACACGCTTTCCAAGCGTGCGCCATAGGCCACTAGGCGAATCCTCCGTGCACATCGTGCCGGACAATCATAAGCGACAAAAGGCTCTCAGCGCCAATCCTGGCCAATGGAGCAGGTCACAGCGCGGCACGGAACCCTTAGAAGAGCCCGGAGAGGCCAATCAGATAGAAGATCACGGCTCCGCCGATCAGGATGCCGTTGAATGCGAGGGCTGCGATGGCTTCGCGCGCACCGACGCGGCCGGGCAGGTTTTGCGCCTGCACGAGGGCAATAATCGCAAGGACGACCGAGACAATAATCGGAATGAAGAAAACGCTGAAGACGCTGACCCACAGGGCAGCCTTCGCAAGGGGATTCCCAATCGGCTTGGGCGAGTTGTAGCCGCCGTCGGCGAAGATCGCAGCAACGTCCACGTACTGCGTCCCGGGGAACGTGGGCCCCGAGAAGTCAGCGGCAGGGACGCGAAGGCGGCCCGGCGCGTATCCGAAGCGGTCGCCCGGCGCATTCATCGACGAGGTCTCCGGGGTCGCCCAGGGCACGCTCGAGACGGTGGGGGCGATGTTCGAGGACGGCTGACTCATGTGCTCCACTATTCCATAACGGGAGGGGCATGCACCACACTTTGCCCACTGAAGGGGTTTAGGCGTGGCGAAACCTGCGGGGACGGGGGCGGACGCGCTACCCTGTTATTCCGACCGGTACGGCCATCCTGCCCATCAACTGATCGGATTTGTACGCTTATGAGCGAAACGAAGACCCCGCTGTTCCGTTGGAAGCTTCACGGTAACGGCACGTCCATTAACCCCGGCGACGTCGTCCTTCCGAGTGAACGACTTTCGTGGCCGCGCACTGCTGGTATTGGTGCACAGCACGTGGTCGCAATGTTTGGTGCCACGTTCCTTGTTCCGTTGTTGACAGGTTTCCCCCCGTCAACAACGCTTTTTTTCACCGCGATCGGCACCCTGCTGTTCTTCCTGATCACGGCGGGCCGTCTGCCCTCGTACCTGGGTTCCTCGTTCGCCCTGATCGCCCCGATTACCGCAGTGTCGGGCACCCTGGGCCCCTCCTACGCGCTCGGCGGCATCATTGCGACGGGTGCGACGCTTGCGCTCGTCGGCCTGATCGTCCACTTCGCGGGCGTGCGCTGGATTGACGCGGTCATGCCGCCCGTGGTGACGGGCGCGATTGTGGCTCTCATCGGCCTGAACCTGGCGCCCGCTGCGTGGAACTGGGTCAAGCAGGGGCCGATCACGGCAGTCGTGACGATCGTGTCGATCTGCCTCGTGACGGTTCTCTTCAAGGGCATCCTGGGCCGCCTGTCGATCCTGATCGGCGTGCTGATCGGCTACGTGGCAGCGATTATGCAAGGTCAAGTCGATTTCTCGGCCGTGAGCAAGGCCGCCTGGATCGGCTTCCCCGAGTTCCAGGCCCCGAGCTTCGCCCCGTCGACTCTTGGCCTATTCCTACCGGTTGTGTTCATCCTGATCGCCGAGTACGTGGGCCATGTGAAGTCTGTGTCCGCGAGGACTGGCGAGAATATGGACGACCTGACGGGCCGCGCGCTCGTCGCGGACGGCCTCTCCACGATGCTGGCCGGCAGCGGCGGCGGTTCGGGTACGACCACCTACGCGGAGAACATCGGCGTCATGGCGGCGACCCGCGTGTATTCGACGGCGGCTTACCTGATCGCAGCTGGTGTTGCCCTGATTCTGTCGCTGCTGCCGAAGTTCGGCGCCCTCATCGCGACGATTCCTCCGGGCGTGCTCGGCGGCGCTGGCACGGTCCTGTACGGCATGATCGGCATGCTGGGTGTTCGCATCTGGGTGCAAAACCGCGTGGACTTCTCCAACCCGGTGAACCTGAATACCGCCGCGGTCGCCCTGATCGTCGCGATCGCGAACTTCACGTGGAACATCGGCGACATGTCCTTCGAGGGCATCGCGCTGGGTACCGCTTCAGCTCTGCTGATCTACCACGGCATGCGCCTGATCTCGAAGCTGCGCGGCACGATCTGACGCGTTCATTGACGAGGCCGGGGCTCGGCCACTCGCTCACCGCACGGTGAGGGGTGGGTCGGGCCCCGGCCTCGTTTATTCCTCTGAATTACGTGCGAGTTTTCAGAGGAGGGTGGCAACTCCGAGGGCAGCGACGGCGATGAAAGGCAGGAACCCCTGCTTGATCGCGGCGGAGCGCTTGTTGGGGGACGTCACGAAGAGCAAGAGGGCGGCGGCGAGCATGGAGCCGACACCAAAGAGCAGGAGGGCCAGGCCGGCAGAGGGCAATGCCAGGTAGTAGAACGCAAGGCCCGCGAATGTCTCAATGGCAAGGAACAGGTTGTAGAAGCCCTGATTAAACGCCATTTCCTTAGTCGCCTCGGCGGATTCGCGATCCATGCCGAAGACGGACAGGGCGCGCGTGGTCCACGCGAAGGACTCGATGTAGAAGATGAAGACGTGGAGGGCGGCGGCCAGGAAGGCTGCGAGCATTCCGATGATCAGCATGAGGTCTCTTTCGTCGATGTGTCACTCAATTGGACCCCAACCTACTGCGCGCAAGCGCGCATCGACATAGACACGACGCCACAATCGTCACATACTCAGCGAGTTTCCCCTCACAGATTGCTGCTATGACGAGCGCCTAGGATTCATCGTTCACCCCACCGCCACCGCGCAGCTCGTCGAGCATGCCCGCCGTGATGATGCCCGAGGGCAGGGCGACGACGGCGACGCCCATGAGCGAGGAGATCATGGCGATCGTGCGCCCCACGTCGGAGGAGGGGTAGAGATCCCCGTAGCCGACGGTCGTCAGGGAAACGACCGCCCAGTACACGGCATCGAAGAAGGTGTTGAAGGTTTCCGGCTCGACGTTGAAGATGACGAGGGCGCTGACGAGGATGTAGCCGATGGCCAGGCAAAGAACAGCGAGCAGCGCCTCCCTCTGTTTCTCGAACACGGCAGCGATGGCGGAGGCGCTCTTCGAATAGCGGATGAGCTTGAAGGCCCGCAGCGCGCGGAACAGGCGTAGGACTCGCAGTGTGCGCAGCGCGTCGTTGAGGGCATTGAAGACAGGCAGGATCGACAGCAGGTCGATAATCGCCATGGGGGTGAAGGGATAGATCAGGAACGACAACGCGCCCTTGCCGAGCTTCAGATCTGCCGTCGCCCACCGTGCCAGGTAGTCGGCGATGAACACGAGGACGCACACGTATTCAATCGACTCGAGGACCGGGCTGGACCCCTTGAAACACAGGGGAAGGAGGCTGACAACGATAAGCACGGTCATGACGCGCCCGTACCACATTGCCGCTCTCCCATCGCCATTG
>CATYYP010000162.1 GCA_958415245.1 Schaalia odontolytica
ACGACCTCGACGGAGAGGAGGCGGCGCACCTCGATACGCACGTCGGCTTCCTCCAAGGCCTCGCGTGCGGCGGCGATCGCGGGCTCCTCGCCCGGGTCAACGATGCCGGTCACGGGGGTCCATGCGCCGTTGTCAGAGCGGCGCACGCACAGGATCTCAACCGCCTCGGGAGCAATGGGGTGCTCCCAGTCGATCGCCACCTGGCCCGGGGCAGGACGCAGGATAACGACGGTCGTGCCGGGCATCCACAGGGGTGCGTGGCCCACGTGACGGCGCAGTTCGAGGACGAAGTCGGGGGTAGCCATAGCCCTAGTCTACGGCGCTCAAAGGAAGGAGGTGATAAGCGGCAGGAGGAGGATCTTGACGATAATTGCGAAGGCGAAGAGGGTCGCGTAGGCGGCCTCGATGCGCTCGTCGGTGACGCGGGCGTCGGCGGCCTGCAGGACGGCCGGCTGGCCGAGGAAGCCCGCAATGCCGCCCGCGGCGCGCGCGGAGGACAGGCCGATGAACTTCGCGCCGAGGGCCTGGATGACGCAGCAGACGACAACCATGACGGCGGCGAGGAGCGCGGCGCGCCAACCCTCAGGGCTGCCGAGCAGGCTCGCGAACTGCGGTCCCGCATTCAGGCCGAGGGCCGCGAGGAACAGCATGAGGCCGATCTGTCGGATCGTCAGGTTCGCGGCGGCGGGCAGGGTCCACACGAGCGGTCCGGTGCGGCGCAGTGCGCCGAGCAGCATGCCGACGATCAGGGGGCCGGCGGCGGCGCCCAGCTGGAAGCCCTGGCCACCGGGCAGCGGGAAGGAGACGATACCCAGGAGCAGACCGAGGACGAGGCCAATGCCGAAGGCCATGCCATCAACCTCGGCGACGCGGCGCTCGGAGTCGCCGAGCCACTCAGCGATGCCGTCAAGCTCGTCCGTGGGAACGACGACGGCGACGTGATCGCCGAGCTGCAGGTCGAGGTCGTCGCGGGCCAGGAGGTCCAGGTCACCGCGGCGCACGCGCGTGATGACGGCACCGAAACGCTTGGTGACGTTCAGTTCGGAGACACTGCGGCCGGCGACATCGGGGTTGGACACGACGATCCGCTCGAAGGCGAGATCGGAACGGTCATCCTCAAGGTTGTGGTCGAGGATCTCGCCGACGAGGGGCGCTGTCTCCTTAATCGACGCAGGGTCGCCGACCATGACGACGTGGTCGCCCGGCAGCAGGTCCTCGCCGGGAGCGGTGACGCGGGTGCGCCCGTCACGACGCAAATAGGACAGGCGCACGCGCTGGTCGCGCCACGCCTCGATGTCACGCGTGTTGATGTGCTTGGAGACATGAATACTCACGGCCTCCAGGGAGGCCCCCGCGAGGGAAGGCGTGTCCTTGTGGCCGACCCACTTCCTCGTCACGGTGATCGTCACAATGAGAATGCCACCGATGACGCCCACCGGGTAACCGAAGGCGTAGCCGACCGCCGCGTTGGGATCTCCCGTGAGTCGGGTGGCTGTGTCGAGGGCGGGAGCGGCCGTCAGAGCACCCGTGAACAGACCCGAGGTCAGGCCCGAAGACAGGCCGAGGAGGCGGCCTCCCGCGAGTGCAATGAGCGCGCCCACGACGCACACGATTGTCGTGAGGGCGAGGAGGTTCGTCTGCTTGCGCAAATCTTGGAAGAAGGTGGCACCCGCGGAAATGCCGACGCAGTACACGAAGAAGGCTAGGCCCATCGGCTGGACGATCGACATGTGGGTGCTGACAACCTCGGGGTGCAACGACGAAACAATGAGGCCGACAAAGAGAGCACCCGCCGCTCCGAAGCGCAGCGGGCCGATCCGGATGGCCCCGATCGCCGCACCCAACGCAACGACGACAAACAGTGCGAGCAGGGGTGAAGACGCGAAAAGTGAGGCCATAGCTTTCAGAGTACCTGTCGCGAGTCTGACCTTCTTCACGACTGTCATATTGCCTGCGTTATGAACCTCACGGATTGGTTACACTGGTGCCAGAAACTGAAAGGACGGCCATGCCTCAACCAGCACCCGGATGGTACCCCGATCCCGCAGGAAGCCAGCGCCTTCGCTGGTGGAACGGCGGTGAGTGGACTGAGCAATTCCACGATATGCCTCAGCAGGAAGCATCTACACCACAGCAAATGCCCGCAGACCCGACAGCGGGGCAGTACGTGCCCACCCAGTCGCAGGCTCCCACCGTTTCCTCGGACCCCTACAACCCGGCAGGCACCGCTCCACAGCTGGGTAACGCCGAAGCGGGATCGCAGCACGCAGGAGACGCCGCACCGAAGAGCGGTCGCGGATGGGTCATCGGCGCTGTTGTCTCTGCCCTCCTCATGGTCGTTTTCTTCGGCACGATGGTGTACGCGGGTATCCAGCTGCGCGCTCAGAACGTGGAGTGGCGCGACGTGCAGGATCAGCGAAACTCTACAAAGATCAGCCTCGACCACAAGCAGGATGAACTCAACGATGTGAAGGAAGAACTCGAGGAGGCACAGAAGTGAGCAACGGAGTCCAGCCCCAGGCGAAGAAGCCCTCCAGCCTTCCTAAGATCCTGACGATTATCTGCTCAGTTCTCGCAATCCTCTTCCTCCTTGTCAGCACCAGCATGTTCGTCAGCGCTCGCTCGAAGGCGCAGGAGATTGAGGAAGGGCGCGCCGAGATCCAGTCCGCGGACGCTAAGACCGTGGAAATCGACAGCGAAATCACATCCACTAAGGAGCAGATCGCCGCGGCCAAGGGGAAGAAAGAGGCTCAGAAGTGGTGCGACGACGTCACCCGTGAGAATGCAACGGAGACGAAGCTTCGCAGTCAGGGAAGCGCCCTCAAGTCGATGAATCAACCCACGCGCGACGCAGTCGATAATCTCTGCTCCCAGAAAAAGGCGTTCATTGAAGCTTTCGCGCAAGACGCAAAAGCAAATACCGAAATGATCACCCCCTCGAGCCTCGATTGCCAGAAAGACGGCAAGACGATGACGATTACGGCCACTGTCACAATTACTGCTCCCTCGCTCCTGGCGTATGGCAGCATGGATGTTACTTACAACGTGTTCGCGGCCGATCACGCGATCACCAAATCCGATACTCCGCTCGGGACAGCAACCGCCACCGTTCCTTCGAGCGGGTCGGGTCCCCTGTCCACAACCATGCCGATCTCGGGCAACGAGACGCACTGCTCGATCGAACCGGTGAGTATCTGGCCCACCGGTCTGTAAGCCCCACATCCACAGCGATCTCCCGACACGAGAGCAGGAACCCCGATGAGTGAACCCGCGGAAGGCTGGTACGCCGATCCCAGTGGCGCAAATCAACTGCGCTGGTGGGACGGACACGCGTGGACGGACTACGTCGAGCCGTACGAGGCACCGGCGCCCTCTCCTCAGGACGTTGAGGTCGCAATTCCGGCGGTGGACGAGGCCTTCCCGGCTTCGTCCACCGAGGAGTGGGCCGCCACTTCCGCCGGTACACCTATCCCCATGCCCGAGGCCCCCCTCCCGCAGGAGGTCACCCCAGCCTCGTCGGTACCGGAGGCACCGGTCGCGCCGATTCCGATGCCCGGCTCCCCCGTCGATGGAAAAGACAGCGACGAGGCGGACGCACCTGAGAAGAGCGGAACGCTCAAGTGGGTTCTCGCATGCGCAGCATCGTGGGTGCTCGTCGCGGTGTTCATTACCGTGCTCGTCATTGCCTGGTCGCACCTGGGGGCCAGCGGCCGTATCCAGGAGGACGCAAAGAGCCGCGCCGAGACCGCCCAGAACGAGCTCGAGACGGCCCGCTCGACGCTCGAGTCCATCAACCAGCAGCTCCAGGAGGCCACCAAGTGAGCGCTCCCGCACCCCTGCGTGCCGCGACCGTCGCGGGCGCCATCCTCGCCACGGCGTTCATCGTCCTCTCAGCCATCGTCGGGGGCATCAACGCGTGGCGCACGCATTCCGCATCCACATACGAGGCACAGGCTGAGCAGGCCCAGTCCGACAAGGCCACGGTCGATCAGCAGATCACGGAGGCAAAGGCCGCGCTGGATGCTGCCACCGTGCGCAAGGACGCTGAGAGCTGGTGCGACTCGATCACGCGCGAATCCGCCGCGTCGATCCGAGACTCGCTCAAGACCTACGATTCGGCGACTCAGGCCACCAAGGACGCGATCCACGAACAGTGCGCGGCCAAAGAGACCCTCGCACAGGTCTACCGCACCAACAAGGACGCTGACTTTTCCATCGCGATGGGCGAATGCACAACCGACCAGGTGACGACCACGGAGAACGGAACGCTCACCCTCAAGGACTCTTCCCCGATCGCGTCGCTGGGCACACTCGATGTGGAGATCAACGGGTTTACCGCGGACAAGGGGAAGAACCCCAGCCCCGGCTCGCCGTACCAGGGCACGACGACGATCACTCTGACGCCCGGCTCGCCCGCCACATTCACGCTGTCGATCCCCTACGATCCCGGGATGACCGACAAGACCGAGTGCGGCGCAACGATGACCAGCTGGTGGCCCTCCAATCTGTGATGCGCGGTGAATCCCCTCACCGCAGCAAATCCAATTTTTTCATCTCGTATAGAATTGGGGAGACACAGTGAAAGGAGTCTCCCCGTGAGCACCCCCACCCC
>CATYYP010000163.1 GCA_958415245.1 Schaalia odontolytica
CTATGGAACCCTCAAGTGGGTTCTCCACCTCATCAGCGACATGGCGGGCTCGAGCTCGACCCCCGGCGCGGGCACGGGCATTCCTGGCCCGATTCTCTCCTTCCTCAAGGAGGCCTCGGCCATGCCATTCTTCCGGGACTTGACTATCGCGCACGAGGACAAGGTCGCCACCTTCTCGCAGTGGGTGTCGAAAGCCTTTAACGGCACTCTTCTGAAGGACGAGGACGGCAATCCCCTACGCTTCGATCTGCGGACCGAGGTTGGCCTGGCGGGGCAAATCCTGACGCAGGTTCCCGCTGTTCTCGCGAATGAGTGCATTGTTCGCGGCTTCTACACGATCACTCGATTCGTCGACGAGTTGAAGCGCTGCGACGTGTCCAGCGTCAAGGATCTGGCGCGCATCAATCCCTCACGATTCCTGCCCCTCAATAGCCGGGCGCTGACGCGTATGCTGACGGTCGCCTCCGGTGCCTTCGTGGTCATCAATACCTCTATCGCAGCTGTGCGTGCGGCGGTCGAGGGGGCTGCGAGTGGCGGGGTGGGAGCAGTCCCGCTTTTCTTCATGCGTCTCAACTATGTTGGGATCGGACGTTTTGCTTTCGCTCTGTGGGCAGACAGCTCCTACATCTACGAGGATGTCGAACAGTGGTGGGAGCAGTGTCAGGCGAGCAAGATGGGCACGGATGTGGCCGTGCATGCGCCCATGGGTGATGAGGTTCAGCGTGTCGTCGAGTCGCTACGCATGCTGTGGCTCGAGGACGACTGTCGCCGCGAGAAGAACGACAAACAGCGTGAGCGCAAAGAAGTGCTGATCGGCGCTTCGGTGCGCAGGCAGCGTATCGCACACGACGAGAGCCAGGGGGAGTACTTCCTTGACGCCGCCGATGCTTACCGCGAGTTGGAAGCGGTGTGCGCGGGGGAGGATGGGGAACTCGTTCGCCTGGCCATTGCCCAGCAATTGCTCGCGTACCGCCCCTACGCCACGGAAAAGAAGCTCTCCCTCTCCCAGACGTGGCTCACCGATGTCTTCACCGCCGACCAGGATGTTATCGATTCGGAGACGCTCAAGCGGCTGAAGAGTGCGCGTGCGTCCTACGACCGGTGGCTCTCAGGTACCTACACGAAGTGGGCGGTGCGCGGTGCTGCGGCTGTGGCTGCAACCGTTGCCACGGGTGGGGTGGCGGCCGTGGCAGCTCCCGCGATCGCGACCGTCCTAGCCGGCGAGGCCGTGGTTGGACTGAGCGGTGCTGCGCTGACGAGTGCGAGCCTCGCGTGGGTAGGTGGCGGTTCCCTTGCTGCGGGAGGCCTCGGTATGGCGGGTGGGACCGCGATCATCACGGGAGGAGGCGCGGTTCTTGGCCTGACCGCGGCGTCGAGTGGAGCGGCCCTGGTGGGGGCGTTCAGCAAGGACTACGCAGAACGAGTGAAGCAGGGGTGTGTCGAGTGGCTCGCCCAGTGTTCGGTGCTTCTTGAGGAAAGCCCGGCGCAGGCACTGAGGGCCATCGAGGATTCGAAGGCGCGCTTGGAACGTAAGCAAGAAGCTGATAAGCGCACGATTAAGGCGTTGAAGGAAGCCACGGGAACGGGGAAGCAGGCGAAGGAAAGAAAGAAGCTGAGGCAAAGCCTGCAGGAAGGTGTCTCCCATATTGGCTACACCATTGCCGAGCTGGACAGGCTGAAAAAGAAAGCGCGTGAGGCCGCCCTGGAGAGCGAGGGTCTCGTGCCGAGCGCGAGCACGGATGTCGCCCGCGCCGGAGACTTGGACTAGCGTGTGACCTCCAACGTGTTGGCGGCGGTTTTCCTGCGGGTATGGCATACGCTGGCCTTATGACACCGGAGATCACGGATCCGCGCTTCCAGAAAATCGCTGACGATATTAAAAATGATCCCGAGAATGCCTCGTTCACGAAGCGTGGGATTGACCCGTTGTTCTTTGCAGGACCTGACTGCCGCATCATGATCGTCGGTCAGGCACCCGGGCGCGTCGCCGAAGAGACCGGCATCGTGTGGAACGACCGCAGCGGCGACCGCCTGCGCGACTGGATGGGCGTCGATAGGGACACCTTCTATGAGTCCGGGAAGCTCGCGATCGTCCCCATGGACTTCTACTTTCCGGGCACGGGAAAGAGCGGCGACCTGCCTCCGCGCAAGGACTTCGCCGACACGTGGCACCCGCGCCTGCTCGAACTCATGCCGAAGCTCGAGATGACGATCCTCGTCGGCGCGTACGCCACCAGGCGCTACCTCGGTCTGAAGTCTTCGGCCTCGCTGACCGACGTCGTGCGCGACTACAAGCACTACCTGCCCACGTATTTCCCGCTGGTGCATCCCTCGCCGCGCAATCAGATGTGGATGAAGAAGAACCCCTGGTTTGCCGCCGACGTGCTGCCCGACCTGAGAGCGCGCGTCGCCTCCCTGCTCGCCTGACGAGGCCGGGGCGCGGCGCGTGGTGCACACTGGTCCCATGGATGATCTGCGCATTCCCGCTGGGCCCGGCTGCCCGCGGGGCCTCGTCGTGCCCGCGGGGGAGCTGATCGAACGCTTCTCTCATGCTTCGGGGCCGGGTGGCCAGGGCGTCAATACGGCAGATTCGCGCGTGCAGCTCAGCCTGGATCTGGCGACGACGACCGCCCTGAATGACAAGCAGCGCGAGCGCGCCCTGCGAGAGCTCGGTGATCGCTTGAGCGGAACCGTCCTCACGATCACCGCTGCCGAGCATCGCTCCCAGCGTCGCAACCGCGCCGCCGCGCGGGAGCGCCTCGGTGAGATCCTGCGGGCGGCTCTTACTCCGCCCGTCCCTCGCCGCCCCACGAAGCCGACGCGAGGGTCGAAGCTGCGCCGCCTCGCCGACAAGAAGAGGCGCTCGGAGGTCAAGGCGCGCAGGCGCCGCCCCGACGCGGACTAAGAAGAACGAGGCCGGGGCCGCCTACGCCCACGCGCGCCCGTCGGTGCGCCAGCCAATAAACACCCAGGTGACGGGCAGAGGGTAGTCCAGGACCCATTGTTCCCCTGCCTTTTCCGAGGCGGTAGCGGCGTCTTCGCGCACGAAGTGCTGCGCCACGTAGGCGTCGAAAAGCCGCTGCTCGCGCGCGGTGAACGGCTCGGGGCCGGCCAGGCGACGAAGGTCCGAGCGGGCCTCATCGAAGGAAGAAAACCTCATCGGGCGGAAGGTTCGCGTAGTCGCGAAAACCGGGATACGTCCCAGGGACGCGAGCGCGCGGGTTACGTCGCGGACGACGCGCGGGTGCCTCGCCGAGCGTCCCAGGTAGGTGAGCAGGCGCGGGTCGCGGGAGGGAAGCAGGCTGTCGGGCACGACGACCGCCGCCCGCGAGCGGGCCGCCGCGTCGAGCTTGCGTACTGCGGAGAAAACGTTTCCGCTCATGAGGGAGCGTGATGCGAAGGCGACATCCACGCTGTTCTGCCCGAGGCCCGCCTCCTCCCAGTCGTCCTCCCACGCGAGCAGGTGGGAGGTGATCGGCAGGTTCTCTGCTGCCGCGCGCTCGTCGAGGATCGCGAGCATGGCCTCGGCGAAGTCGCAGCCGTGGACGCGGTGCCCGGCGCGGGCGACGGGGACGGCGAGTGTGCCCGTCGCGCACCCCATGTCGAGGATCTCCTCGCCCGCCTCGAGCGCGAGTAGATCCAGGAGCCAGCGCTCGTAGTCGCTGGTCGCGTCTCTCGTGAACGTCGCGGCCCGCTTGTTCCAATAGGCCTGCGAGTCCCGGTTGATTGTGCTCGCCTGTTCTCCGTGCGTGGTTGGCATCATGCGATGCCCTCACTTTCGTATCGCGAAGCCTGGCAGCATCGCCCGGCGAAAGTCAGGATAGTCCTTCAGATTCAGCGAGAAAAGATCTTCGCGAGGAAACGGGAATTATCCGGCCATGCGCGTGGAATAATGGCCCAATGACTTTTTCTGCCACGCTGCCGAACTTCTCCAGTGACTACCAGGAGGGCGCGCACGCCCGGGTGCTCGACGCCCTCGTCGCTACCAACATGGAACAGTCGGCTGGCTATGGCACCGACGAGCACTGCGAGCGCGCCCGCGACCTGATTCGCGAGGCCTGCCAGGCCCCCGACGCCGACGTGTACTTCCTGGTCGGCGGCACGCAGACGAACGCGACCGTCATCGACGCGATCCTCCTGCCCTGGCAGGGCGTCATCGCCCCCAACACCGGTCACATCAACATGCACGAGGCCGGTATCGTCGAGCGCGGCGGCCACAAGATCCTCGACACCCCCGCCGTCGAAGGCAAGATCAATGCCGCCGACGTCGAACGCATCTGCTCGGCGTGGGAGGGCGATGGCGCGCGTGACCACATGATTGCCCCCGCCCTCGTCTATATTTCGCAGCCCACCGAGTACGGCACCCTCTACTCCCTGCAGGAGCTTGAGGAGCTTTCCGCCGTATGTCGTGAGCGCGACCTCAAGCTCTTCGTCGACGGTGCGCGCCTCGCATACGCGCTGGCCTCGCCCGCCAACGACGTGACGCTGGCCGACCTCGCGCGCCTGACCGACGTCTTCTACATCGGTGGCACCAAGTGCGGCTCTCTCTTCGGCGAGGCCGTGGTGATCCCCGAGCGCGGATCGATCCGCCAGTTCGTCACCCAGA
>CATYYP010000164.1 GCA_958415245.1 Schaalia odontolytica
GTCCAGGACTTCACCAGGTAGGCGGTGAACATGCCGTAGATTCCCAGGGCATCGATGAGCATCATCAGGACAAGTTTGACGAAGAAACCGGGCCTGGTCACTTCGCTAGCGTGCGAGGCTGTGCGCGCCTCTTTTTTCTTTTCTGCAGCCTTCGCTGGCTCAGACATCGTGTCCTCCACACGTGCGCAGTTTGCGCGTCATTGCGACGATACCCGCCTGGTGGCGGGTCGGAAAGCACCCGGAGGTGCGAGTGCACCGCGCTGCGGCGCGAGCGTTTTGTGGGCCTCGCACCCGCCCGCCGCGTGGGACGCGGGCGGGTGCGAGGCAGGGTGCTCGCCTCAGGCGAGCGGGGTGCCAGTCGCTATGCAACCGGCGAGTTCGATCACTTGGAGGCGATCGCGTTGTTGATGTTGGTGACCATGGTCGCCCAGCCCTCGGCCGGGGCCTCGGTACCACTCACGATGTTGGCCTCGGTCTGGCCCCAGAAGTTCCAGACGGAACCCATCGCGGGGATCGCGGGGGCGAGAGCGCCGGACTCGGCAACCTTCGCGAAGTCCTTGATGTCCTGGTCATCCGACTTGGCGGCGACCGAAGGCATCGCAGAGGCGCGACCACCGAGCTTCTGCATCTTCTCCTGAGCCTCGGGGGTGGCCAGGTAGTTGAAGAACTGCTTGGCAGCGACCGGGTTGGCAGACTTGGCGCTCTGGTAGAACATCTGGACACCAACGAACGGCTGCGCAGCCTGGGAGCCGGCGGAGGGGATCGGCAGGACGGAGACGTCCATGCCGGCCTCGCGGAAGGCGGCGACGTTCCAGGGGCCGGTCACCGTGTAGGCGGCCTTGCCGTCGAGGAAGGCCTGCTTGGCGATGTCGCCCGTGATGGACGTGGAGAACACATTCGCGTCAGCCTGAGCCTTGAGCCAGTTTGCGAAGTCGGTGCCGCCGGAGCCACTCATGGCCAGCTCGGAGGTGTACTCGCCGTCAGCGTTGGTATTGAAGACGGGGGCGCCGAAGGAGGTCTGGAAGCCGTAGAAGTGGTACGGGTCGCCCTTGTCGCCCATCTGGATGATGAAGGGGTACTCGACGCCGGTGGTCTTACCGGAGGCGATCATGTCGTCGTAGGTCTTGGGCTCGTCCTTGGTGAGGGCGTTGTTGCGCACCAGGGCGACGGACTCGACGGCGTAGGGGACGCCGTAGGTCTGGCCGTTGTAGGTGACGGCCTTGACGGCGACGTCAGCAAAGTTGGACTTGGCCTCACCCAGGTCCACGGGGGCGACGACGCCGTTAGCGACGAGTGCACCCAGCTTGTCGTGGGCCATGACGATCAGGTCGGGGCCGTTGCCGGTAGGCACCTGGGTGGTGAACTCGGTGTCCATGTCGGATTCAGACTTCTGCACGACGTTGACCTTCACGCCCGTGTTGGTGGTGAAGTCCTCGGCGAGGTCCTCAACCTGGGAGTAGCGGGTGTCATCCGCCCAGATCGTCAGGGTCGCCACAGCGTCGGTGTTCGCGCTGTCCGAGGAGGTCGAGGAAGGGGTGGTGCCGTTGTTGCAGGCGGCCAGGGCGGTAGCCGCCGCGAGGACGCCGAGCGCTGCGATGCCACGTCGCATTATTACTCCTGTGTTGGTCAGGCGGGTCGCCTCCATCAGCGACCTGCTACATGGTCACTGTAATACGCCCGATTTTGTTTCTGCAACAATTTTCGCAATTGTGTGCAAGCTGTTACATTTATAGGGAAACAGCTGCACTCGGACACCCAAAGGAGAGTTGAGCCGATGACCAAAAATCGCACAAGCATGGCAGACATTGCAGCCCATGCCGGCGTATCGACTGCAACTGTTTCACGTGTTTTCAACGGTGTCGGCCAGGTCTCCGAAGACACGCGCCGTAGGGTTCTCACAGCGATCGACGAGCTGGGCTACGACCGCCCACCCAGTGAACACACGCCCAGCACCCCGACGATCGGCGTCATCGTGCCGGAGCTGACGAACCCGATCTTTGCCTCCTTTGCCCATCACCTTCAAGAGGAGATCTCTCGCGCGGGCGGCATCGCCCTCATCCGCACACAGACGCCGGGCGCGACGTCCGAGTTCGACCACCTCTCCTCACTCATTGATCACCGCGTCGACGGACTCATCTTTGTCTCCGGCAGGCACGCGGATCTCTTGTCCGACCTCTCCCCCTACCACGACGTCGCCGCGCGCGGAATCCCCTTCGTCACGATCAACGGCGCACGCCCGGAGGTCCCAGCCCCCGACTTTTCCACCGGAGATTCCCTCGGCATTCGCGCCGCGGTCACTCACCTGCACGAGCTGGGCCACACGCGCATCGCGCTTCTCACCGGCCGCACGCACATCGTCCCGGCACTGCGCAAGGCCGAGGCGTTCACGCAGGTGATGGGCGAGCTGATCGGGGACCACTCCCCCATCATCGAAGAGACTTTCTACACGTACGAGGCCGCGGCCGCCTACACGCACGCCCTCCTGGAGCGCGGCGTGACGGCAATCATCACAGGTTCTGACCTGCAGGCCCTCGGCGCGATCCGCACGATCTCCTCGCTCGGCCTGTCGGTCCCGGGCGACGTCTCGGTCATCGGTTTCGATGACACGTTCCTCATGAGCCACCTGGATCCAGCACTCACGACGATCCACCAGCCCGTGCAGTCGATCGTCGCATCCGCCGTGCGCGCCCTCTTCGAGGCATTGAACACAGCCGACTACGCCCCCGCGCACGCCGATTACGTCTTTTCGCCCGATCTGATCGTGCGGAGCTCGACGGGACACGTCCGATAACTCCCCAGATCACGGCGGTCCGGGCACCGAGATTGACTTGACAAAGATTCTCAATTTCAAAGAGAATGATTTTCATGTCGAAGAGAATCCTTGCTGCCGCATGCGCGGCTGCCACAGCGCTCGCCCTGTCCGCCTGCACCTCCACAGCAACGTCCGGAGATAGCTCCTCCAAGGACGGCAAACTGACCGTCATGGCCTCGTTCTACCCCCTGCAGTACCTGGCTGAGAAGATCGGCGGCGAACACGTTTCCGTCACCTCACTGACCCCGGAAGGCGCCGAGCCGCACGACCTCGAGCTCTCCCCCAAGATGGTCGACTCCCTATCCTCCGCGGACGCGGTCGTCTACCTCGCCGGCTTCCAGAGCGCCGTTGACGAGGCCATCGAGCAGCAGGCCCCCAAGACCGTCATCGACGTCTCCCCCGCAGCCGAGCTGATTGAGGCCGGCACCGACGCGAACCACCCGGCCGAGGACGAGGAAGAGGCCACCGACGAGGCCCAGTCTGGCGAGACCGAAGCCCACGACCATGATCATGAGGGTCACGACCACGAAGGTCACGACCACGAGGGCCACGAGCACCACCACGACATGAGCGCGGACCCGCACTTCTGGCTGGATCCCACCCGCATGGCGCATGCCGCGACCCTGGTGGGCGACAAGCTCGCCGAGGCTGACTCCGCCCACGCTGACGTCTACAAGGCGAACGCAAAGACCCTGGCCGAGGAGCTCAACACCCTGAGCGACACCCTGGTCACCAAGACCTCGAGCTGCAAGGTCAAGACCTTCGTCACTGCACACACCGCCTTCGGTTACCTGGCGGACCGCACGGGCCTGACCCAGGTCGGCATCTCCGGCCTCGACCCCGAGTCCTCCCCCTCCCCCGCGCGACTGGCTGAAATCGCCCAGATCGCCAAGGAGCAGGGCGTGACGACGATCTTCACCGAGGCCCTCATCGATCCCAAGGTCGCTCAGACCCTGGCCGACGACCTCGGCATCACGACGGCCGTCCTGGACCCGATCGAGTCCCAGACCGACGCGTCCAAGGACTACGCCGCGACGATGAACTCCAACATTGACGCCCTGACGAAAGCCCTCGACTGCCAGTGACAACGACTGACAACCCCACGACGGCGGGAGCCTCCTTCGCGGAGGCGACCGCCGTCGTGCGTCTCGACAACCTGCACGTGGCCTGGGATACCGACCTGATCCTCCACGGAATCTCGCTCGATATCCCCGCCGGCCAGACCGTGGCAATCACGGGCTCTAACGGATCGGGCAAGTCCACGACCCTGAAGGCCCTGTTGGGCACCGCGCCCATCACAAGCGGCGACGCTCAGCTCTTCGGTCGCTCGATTTCCACTCGCCGTCGCGTGCCGTGGAACAAGATCGGCTACGTGCCCCAGCGCATCTCCTCGGGCGGCGCGATTAGCGCTAGCGCGATCGAGGTCGTGCGATCCGGCCTGCTTGGGCCTCGTCGCCTGTGGGCACTGCCGGGCGACACGGCGAAGGCTCTGGCCGCCCTCGAACGCGTCGGCATGGCCCACCGCGCGCACTCCCCCCTCAACATCCTCTCGGGCGGGCAGGCACAGCGCGTCCTCATCGCGCGCGCCCTCGTGCGCCGACCCGAGCTGCTCATCATGGACGAGCCGATGGCAGGAATCGACGCGACATCGCGAGCGCGCCTCGCGCAGATCGTCGCCGAGGCCAAGGCGGAGGGGACGACGATCCTCATCGTCCTGCACGAGCTGGGCGAGCTCGGCCCGCTCCTGGACCGCGAGCTGCACATCAGCGC
>CATYYP010000165.1 GCA_958415245.1 Schaalia odontolytica
GCTCAGAGAGGGGTGGACGCGAGCGACGATGAACGTCGGGGAGGCGACGCGGCCGCGCACGCCCATGCCGACGCCGATGCCCTGGGTGAGGGTGGTCTTGCCCGCGCCGAGGCCCCCGGAGAGCATGAGGAGGTCTCCGGCCGCGAGGACACGACCAAGGTCTTCACCGAACGCGCGCGTCTGGTCGGCGTCGCGCGTCGACACCTCGTAGGAGGCGATGGGCTGGGTCATGAGTTGCTCCCGAAGGTCGCGTCGGCGCCATCCCGGTAGATGCGGGGGATGTGTGCGCCCAGGTGGGTGACGATTTCGTAGTTGATGGTACCGGCTGCCTGCGCCCAGTCGTCGGCCAAGGCCTCGCCATACTCGCCGGAGCCGAAGAGGGTGGCGATGTCGCCGGGGATGGCGGGGGCCTGCCCGCTGCGCGCCGTCGGCGTTCCGGGGCTTCCCTCGGCTGGCCCGAGGTCAACCATGAACTGGTCCATGCACACGCGTCCGATGAGGGGCGCGTTGAAGGGGCCGGAGGCGGTGTGGATGACGACGCGCGCCTTGTTCGAGACAGCGCGCAGGATGCCGTCGCCGTAGCCGAGGGGGACGAGGCCGATCCAGCGGCGTGTGGGCGCGACCCAGGTTCCCCCGTACGAGGCCGGGGTCCCCTCTTCGATGACCTTGACGGAGGTGAGGGGCGCGCGCAGCTCGAGGGCGGGGATAAGGCCGAGCTGCTCGGAGGTGGCCACCGCCGGGTCGGGGCTCAACCCGTACAGGCCGATGCCGGCGCGCACCATGTCGTAGTGAGCCTCGGGGTGCCACAGGATGCCGGATGTGGCGGACAGGTGGCGGATGCGCGGCGTGATGCCCGCGTCGGCGAGGATCGCCAGGCCCTCCTCGAAAATGCGCACGTGGCTCGCGGTCGAGGCGTTGCCCTCGTCGCTGGGGTCATCGGCGCGGGACATGTGGCTCCAGGCGCCCACGACATCGACGAGGCCGTCGTCGGCGGCCATGCGCAGGGCCGAGGCCAGGGCGGGCAGGTCGGCAAGGGTCGAGCCCGCGCGGGACATGCCGGTGTCGATCTTGACGTGGACGCGCGCGGGCCGGCCGGCCTCTCGGGCGGCGGCGCAAATGTCGGCGAGGACCCACGTCCACGACACGGACAGGTCGATGTCGGCCTCGATCGCGGCCGCGAAGTCGGAGGAGGAGGTGGAGATCCACGCGAGAATGGGCGCGTCGGCTCGGGCGACCCCGGCCTCATCGAGGCCGCGGCGCAGCGTGAAGGCCTCGGCCAGCTGGGCGACACCCAGCCAGTCGGCACCACCGTCCAGGGCGGCGCGGGCCACCGGGATAAGTCCGTGCCCGTAGGCGTTCGCCTTGACGGTCGCGAGCTGGAGCGCGCCGGGGGCGGCTGCGCGCAGAACGCCCAGGTTGTGACGGATCGCGGCCAGGTCGACGGCCGCGGATGACGGGTAATCCCGTCCTTCGACTCGTTCGTCTGTGGAAATCACGCCTCTAGTATCTCACGGCGCGCGCCGCCCGCCCCTGCGTTCGTCGGCGGCACGGGAGAGGTAGGCACACGTCACCGCGCGGGCTGCGACAGGACCTTACCGATCGCGGCCGCGATGTCGGAGGCCTGAATGGGCGCGAATCCACCGGCAGCCTCGGCGGCGACCTGAGCTGCGCGCCCGTGAACGCACACCGCCGCCGCCAGACGTCCCGGGGTGACGCGCTGAGGCTGCCCATCGGGGCCCGCCACGGCGTCTCCGGCTTCTACCGGACGCGCGAGGACGCCGGCGAGGAATCCGGCGAGCACATCCCCGTTGCCGGCGACGCCCGCCCAGGAGGTTGTCACCTGGCCGACCGTCGGGGTGTAGGAGCGCACGAGACGGCCCTGCGGCAGCGCGTCCACGTCGGGCCACGCCTCCGCAGCGTTGAGCGCACGCTGGAAGGCCTCCTGCGCCTCCGTGTCCACGTATTCGAAGGAATACACGATCGTGACGGGCCCCTTGAGGATCACGTGGCAGCCGGTCGCCTCGTGGAGCGCGCGGGCGTAGCGCAGAGGAGAGGCAGCAACCTCGGCCCGCGTCACCGGAGTGCCGAGGCGCCCCAGAAGGCGCGCGGCCTCGCCGTAGTGCGGGGTGAGGACGGTGGCGTCGGGCTTGATGGAACTCGCCAGCTCGGGGACGAGGTCGAGGGCCCACGCGTCGATGACCAGCGGCATGCCCGATTGTCCACTGAATTGCGCGAGCTCGAGCGCATCCTCACGCCGATCCTCGTCGAGGCCGGGGCCGATGAGGGCGGACTGGATGCGCCCGCCAACGGTGACGACGCCGGGCTGGTCGGCGAGTACGAGGTCCTGGACGCGCCTGGTCGAGTTGAGGCGAACCATGCCCACGCCCGCGGCCAGTGCGCCGCGCGTGGCGAGGAGGCCTGCGCCCGGGTAGGTATCGGATCCGGCGACGAGGCCGACGACGCCGCGCGCGTACTTGTCGTCGGAGAAAGCGGGGACGGGGACAACCTCGCGGGCAGAGAAGGCCTCGTCGACGACGTAGAGGTCATCCGCGCCGATCGCGCCGTTAGCATCCTCTCCCCTGCCGACGCCAGTGCTGTCCCAGTCCATCGTCACGAGGCTGATGTCCCCGGTGAACTCGACGGCGGGAGGCAGGACCTGCGCACGCTTGTAGGTGCCGACCGCGAGCGTGTGGGTGGCGTGCAGGATCGGGCCCGTGATCGCGCCGTCGTCGTCGGTCAGGCCGGAGGGGACGTCAATCGCGATGACGGGGCGTGGCCTGATGGCGGAGAGCCCGTTGAGGAGCTCCACTGATTCCGCGAGCGCGCCCGTGAGCGGGCCGTGGGAACCGGTGCCCACGATGCCGTCAATCCAGGCGTGCGCGAGAAAGACCTCGGACCACGCGGGCGTGTTCTCGATGGAGTGCAGCGACTCGCCGCCAAGGTCGATGATGCGCACGCCCGCTTCCTGGGCGGCGGCGAGGGCGCGGCGGTGGCAGCGCTTCTTCAGGAGGTAGGCGGTCGCTCCGATTCCTCCGCGTGCGAGGATCGCGCAGGCGTAGAGGGCGTCCCCACCGTTGTCTCCGCCTCCAACGAAGGCAGTGACACGGCTGGCGATCCAGTCGCCCCCTTCATCGTCGCCGTTTTCCTCAGCATCCGCGTTGGGATCGGAGTCCTCGCCGTTCCAGCTCACGGGCAGGTCTGCGCAGCGGACGACCGCGGCCGCGACCTCGCCCGCGACGTCGAGCATGTAGCGGTCCGGATCACCCTCGGAAACCGCCTGGTCAACGCACTTTTTCTCCAGTTCCCGCGCGTCGGCGAAGGACAGGGCAGCTCCATCAATCGTGAACATGCGCCATATTGTTTCACACCGCACACGCCTGGGCTGGCCGCTTGCGCGACGACGGCGCCGTCGCGCCGATCAGGCGACGTCGAGAGTCTTGGCGACGCCCGCCAGGACCGCGCCCACGATGACGAGGGCGACGCCAATGATCGTCCAGCGCAGCTCCTTGCGCGAGCGCGTCTCGTGGAGCCAGAGGATGCCCAGCGGCGTGGAGATGAGGATGCCGAGCTGGGAGAGCGTAAAGCCCGTGCCCGCGCCCAGCTTGTTGGAGTTGAGCTGGAGCAGCAGGATGGCGGTGCCCCACAGGACGCCGTTGAAGATCGAGGGGATCATGCGGCGGTGGCGCAGCGAATCCTCGGGGTCGACGCCTCCACGGCCCTGGATCGCGAAGAAAATCGCGCAGTAGACGGTGTAGCCGACCGCCTGGGGCAGGAGGAACTCGGCGGGCTGGATCGCAAAGAACTTGATGATGAGCGGGAAGGCGACGAGGCCCAGCGTCGAGGTCGTCAGCAGGAAGGCGCCACGCTTCCAGTCGAGGGAAGCAGCGTCGGAGCCGGACTCGGAGCGCGACAGGAACCAGATGCCGACGATAAGAACGGCGATGGCGGCGAGGCCGTAGGGCAGCGCACCACCGTGGAGCCACTCGCCGAAGATCGCGATGCCCGCCAGGGACATGAGAACCAGCTGGCCGCCGGTGGACAGGGGCATCGTGCGGCTCATGCCCAGGACCGAGTAGGAGCGCAGCTGATCGCACACGCCTACGCCCAAGAGCAGGCCGGTCAGGAAGGAGACTCCCAGGTTCAGCGGCGTCCACGCGGGGTGCAGGAACGGGGTGGCGACGACGGCCATGAGTAGGCCGCCGAGGACGGCGCCCATGACTCGCTGGCGGTCTGATCCGCCGGTCTTTCCCATCAGCGTCGTGGCGACGCCGAAGAAGACAGAGGGCAGGATTACGATAAGGATCGTGGACAGGGTCATGTGCGCACCTCCTGGGGTGGTCGCGGCCGTCGTTTCACGAGGCCGGGGCTGACTTGCATTGTTGGGTGCGGCGCGCGCGGCGCCACCCTTTCCACGCTAGTAGCCCCCTCCCCCACCCTCGCACGCCCGATCGCCGTTTTGGCTAGTGTTTCACAGCGTTTTCGTGAACGCATTCACGCTTGACGGACCATTCGATGACGCAACACACCTGCGCAGATTTCTATCTGACAGAGCGTCACGAACGTAG
>CATYYP010000166.1 GCA_958415245.1 Schaalia odontolytica
GGGCACGAACAGTGCGGGCAGGGTGACCCCACCCATCGATGAGGCCAGGGCGCGAATCTGGTGAGCGATTCGCTCGGCCTCGGCGCGGTCGCGGACCGGGATCGGGGACTGGTTGAATTCCGGGGCTAACGGGGCCTCGATCACGGATGTGCCGGCGCGCCGAGCGTGGCGCCTGCCACGCACCTCCGCGCGGAGAGTTGTTTTTGTGGCCATCGTCTCCCTCTCGGGCGTTTTCTTCGCTACTCTGTGAAGTATGTCAGATAAAAACCAGCCAGTAGTGCACGCCGTCGTTCCCTCGGCCGGTCGCGGAACCCGCTTCCTGCCCATCACGAAGTCTGTGCCCAAGGAAATGTTGCCCGTCGTCGACCGTCCCTCGATCGAGTACATCGTGCGCGAGGCCACGGATGCCGGCATCGAAGACATCCTCTTCGTGACCCGCGCCGGCAAGCAGTCGATCGAAGACTACTTCGACGCCGAACCCGGCCTCGAGGCCGACCTGGAGAAGGCCGGCAAGGAGAAGGCCCTCGAGTACGTCAACGAGTACAAGAAGTACGCGCGCGTCCACTCCGTGCGCCAGGGCCACCCCCTCGGCCTCGGCCACGCGATCCTCCAGGCCAAGTCCCACGTGGGTGACGCCCCCTGCGCGGTCCTGCTGCCCGACGACCTCATGGAGCCCGGCTCGCAGCTGCTGCGCAAGATGATCCAGGTGCGCGGTGCCCTGGGCGGCACCGTCGTCGCCCTGCTGAAGGTCACCCCCGAGCAGGCCACCGCCTACGCGTCGACAGCCGTCGAGGTCCTGCCGATCCCCGAGGGCGTCGACCTCGAAGAAGGCCAGCTCATGCGCATTACCGACGTCACCGAAAAGCCCCCGCTCGAAGAGGTCAAGTCCGAGTACGCGGTCGTCGGCCGCTACCTGCTCGACCCGGCTGTGTTCACGGCCCTCGAGAACATCGAACCGGGCGCCGGCGGTGAGTATCAGCTCACAGATGGGTACGCGCGCATGATCGACCTCCCCGAAGAAGAGGGTGGAGGGTTGTACGGTGTAGTCATCGACGAGCGACGCTTCGATACCGGGGACAAACTCGGCTACCTCGAAGCCAACGTCACGCTCGCCCTTGAGGACCCGGCGCTTGGAGCGGAACTCAAGGAGTTCCTGCGCTCCAAGCTCGAGGACTAAGAACTATGCGAAGCGTTGCCGACTTCTACCAGGACTGCATGGCCGTTGCCCACGCGCTGCCGCCGCTCGACGTTCAGCTCGCTGACGCGGTCAGCTGCGTGCTCGCAGAGGACGTGCAGGCCCCCTTCAACCTCCCGGTCGCCGACCTGTCGGCGTGCGACGGATACGCCGTTCGCATCCGAGACTGTGAGGGAGCAACCCTGGAGTCGCCGGTGACGCTTCCCGTCACCGAGGAGATCCGCGCGGGCGCCGTCGACCCGGCGGCCCTCGTGCCCGGCACCGCGATCCGCATCGCGTCCGGCGCGCCCATGCCCTCCGGCGCCGAGGCCGTGGTCTCCCTCGAGTTCACGGACCACGGCATCGCCCAGGTCGCCCTGCGTACCGCCCCCGCCAATGGCGAGAACATTCGTCGCCGCGCGGAGGACGTTGCGCAGGGTGACACGGTGCTGCGCTCCGGCACGCGTATCGGTGCCCGTCAGATGGCGCTCCTCGCCGGCGTGGGCCGCGACCGCGTGCTGGTCCACCCGCGCCCGCGCGTCGTCATCATCTCGATCGGCGACGAGATCGTCGAGCCCGGCGGCGAGGCCCGCCCCGGCACCGTCTTCGACGCGAACGGTCACGCCCTGTCGACCGCCGTTGCTGACGCCGGCGCACAGACCTTCCGCGTCGCCGCCGTCCCGGATGAGCGCGCTCGCCTGCGCGAGACCATCGAGGACCAGCTGGTGCGCGCGGATCTAATCCTGACGACCGGCGGCATCTCCTACGGCAGCGGCGATACTGTCCGCGAAGTCCTCGGTGCGCTCGGAACCGTCCGCTTCGACAACGTCGCCGCCTGGCCCGGACACATCATGGGTGTGGGCACCGTCGGCGCCGAGGACGGCCAGCCCGGCACTCCCATCGTCTGCCTTCCCGGCGACCCCGTCTCCGCCCAGGTCTGCTTCGAGGTGTTCGTCCGCCCCGCGCTGCGCCACATGCAGGGTTGGACCGCCGTCAACCGTCCCGTCGTGCGCGCTGCCATCGACCGCTCCTGGTACTCCCCGCGAGGCCGCCGCGAGTTCGTGCGCGTGCGACTGACCGGCTCCCCCCGCACCGGCTACAACGCTGCCGTCATGGGCACCCCGGCCTCGTTGCTACTGTCCGCGCTCGCGGACTCTAACGCTCTCGCGGTTGTCCCCGAGGATGTGACGACGGTGCGCGCGGGTGATCGCCTGCAGTGCCTGGTCCTCGAATGAAATGCTTCCTCCGTCGTCCCCGGTACGTGTGGGGGCGCGACATTGAGATGCTCACGCTGCGCGTGGCTGACCCGGTCGGCCGCGGCTTCCTGCGCCGTGCGTCGCACCGATGGGCACTGGCTGCGCCCGTGGGAGGCGACCCTGCCTCCGGACACGCTCGAACACATTCCGACGTTCTCACAGTACATGCGTCGCGCCGACCGGGATCATCGCGAGGGCACCGGTCTGATCTTCGGCGTGCAGATCGATGGGCGTTTCGTCGGCCAGTTCTCCATCTCCAACGTGCACTGGGGTGCGATGTCGACGGGCATGCTTGGCTACTGGATCGTCTCCGAATGGTCGGGCCGAGGCCTGGGTTCCCTGGTCGCGGCGCTCGTTCTCGACCTCGTCGTCGGCGAACTCGGCCTGCACCGCGTCGAGGTGTGCGTGCGTCCCGAGAACGAGCGGTCTTTGGGCGTGTGTCGAGGCCTCGGCCTCGTGGAGGAAGGGCTGCGTCCGCGCTTCATGCACATCGGTGGGCAGTGGGCGGACCATATCGCGTTCTTTATTGACGCTGAGTCCCTGCCCGAGGGTGGTCTCGTGCGACGTCGCTGGGGGAGTTCGGCGATCGACTGAGTCGGCGGCTTTCTGTGGCCGCCGGGCGGTGCTCGTGGGGCAAATGTTACAGGTGTGACACCTGTGGTTACTTCTCTTTTTACCGAAAGGTTTGAGACCCCGACACGCGCCCATTGCACAAAGCGTGGCGCCTCAAACGCCCGTACTTTGTGAGGGTGGAGATTGGTGGACTAGTCATTGCAGCGATATTCGTCGCGCTCATCGCGACGGTACCGTCGCTCGTTGCACGCAGGACAGCAATCGTTCAGTCTCGAGAAATTGACCGTTTCTCTCCGAGGCTGCGCATGATCCACACGAATGAGCCAGAATTAGACACATGCGACCACGCCAGCGGAACCATCCTGGCGCGGGGCGCGTTGACGAGCGGAGGCAGCATGCACCAGGGCACCACGGGGCGCACGCGTCCCGTTATCGACCGTCGCAACAACAAGGCGGTCCGTGAGATCGCGAAGCTGCGCGCCCGCCGCGCCGCGCGTCTCGCCGCCGAAAGCGCCGCCGGCCGCCGCCGCATGGTCGTCACCGGCGTGTGCGCGCTCGCGACCGTCGCGCTCGGCATCGTCATCGCGGCTACCTCCATCGCGTGGGCGTGGATCGCCATCCCGGCCGCCGCGCTCGTCGCATCCCTGGCTACCTCCCGCGTCGCTGCCGTGCGCTCCCAGCGCGCCTCCGAGCGTGAGCTCGAGCTGCTGACCAAGCTTCGCGGCGACGTGCGTGGCGCTGGGCGTCCCACCGCTGCCGCTCCTGCGGAGCCTCAGGCTTCGTCTGGCTCTTCCTCTTCGGAGGAGGTATCCGAGGTGGTCGAGGTTTCCGAACCCCAGACCGGCTCCGTCCCCTCCCTCGTCTTCAATGTCGAGGTGCCCGAGGTCGTCGAGGTCGCTGACACCCCGGCCCGCGCCTGGACCGTCGCGCCGATCCCCGCGCCCACCTACGCCTCGCGCGAGCGCGTGCGCGGCCGCATCGTCCACGCCGACACCGACCTGCGCGGCATCCCGCGCATCGCCGCCGCCGTCCCGGCGCGCCCGATCGCACAGACCGCCCAGGTGGGCGCCCGCTCCACCGCCGAGGTCGTCGCCGATCAGGCCGTCGCCCTCGACCTGGATGCCGTCCTGGACGCGCGACGCGCCCAATAGGGGACCTCTCAGCTGCTGATGCCGCGCCGCGGGCCTTCGGGCTCGCGGCGCGGTCGTATGTGTGGACTCCGTGTCATGCCGCACGCGGCGGTGGTCGGCTTGCGTCGCTGATCGCCATGGTGCTAAGCTGTTCGAGTCCTTGGGGCTATGGCGCAGTTGGTAGCGCGTCTCGTTCGCAATGAGAAGGTCGGGGGTTCGAATCCCCCTAGCTCCACCACAGGCCGACATCCGATCGCGGATGTCGGTTTTTTGTATGCCTGGGTGTGTTGTCGCGGTGGTGCGTTGCTGTGGCGCCGCTGGTGTTCCGGGCGCCGTCGGGCCCGGCCGCCCGCGAGGCTAGGCGACCTCACTTCGTTCGGCGCCGCGCCTCGAAGCCCGCCCGTGCCCTCCGGTCCCTCC
>CATYYP010000167.1 GCA_958415245.1 Schaalia odontolytica
CTTGTGGGCGTGATTGCAAGGAAAACGCAAGGGGCGCGTGCGTGAATTAGCGTCTTGCCAGATGAGTGGTTGATCGCATTGGTCACGGTGTGGACATTCGGCCTCGTTCTCGACGCGCGAAACGTAGGCTGAGGGCACAGTGAAGAGAAAGGACTGCGATGACCATTCGCACCACTCATGTTGGTTCCCTGCCCCGTACCCCCGAGCTGCTCAAGGCGAACGCCGCGCACCGCGAGGGTTCCCTGAGCGACGCTGATTTCACCAGCGTGCTGCAGGCCGAGGTTGATGGCGTTGTGAAGCGTCAGGCCGAGATTGGCCTGGATATCGTCAACGATGGCGAGTACGGCCACGCGATGCTCGACACGGTTGATTACGGTGCATGGTGGACGTATTCCTTCTCGCGTTTCGGCGGGCTGTCCTTTGAGGACGTGCAGCGTTTTGATGTGCGTCCCCCGGCTGGCCGTGATGGGCGTCTGTCCTTCTCGTCGTTTGCTGAGCGCCGCGACTGGCAGCGTTTCGCGGACGCGTACGCGGATCCGGATTCGGGTATTCACATTGCGAACCGCAACCCGATCGCTTTCCCGACGATCACGGGTGAGCTGACCTACATCGGCGCCGAGGCCGTGGAGCGCGATATCGCCGGCACAAAGCACGCGCTGGAGGCGGCGGGCAAGCCCGTGTCGGATGGTTTCGTGGCGGCGATTTCGCCGGGTTCGGCGGCTCGCGTGGCCAATGCGTTCTACGAGGACGACGAGGCCGTGGTGTGGGCGTGCGCGGATGTGCTGCGCGAGGAGTACAAGCGGATTACGGACGCGGGCCTGACGGTGCAGATTGACGCGCCGGATATCGCGGAGGGCTGGGATCAGATGAACCCGGAGCCGTCCGTTGAGGATTACCGCGCGTTCTCGCGTGTGCGTATTGACGCGCTGAACCACGCGCTGGAGGGCATTGACCCGTCTCTGGTTCGTTTCCACGTGTGCTGGGGTTCGTGGCACGGCCCACACACGACGGATATTGCGTTCAAGGACATCGTGGATCTGGCCCTGCTGGTCAACGCGAATGGCCTGACTTTTGAGGCGGCGAATGCTCGCCATGCGCACGAGTGGACGATCTGGCGCGACATCGAACTGCCCGAAGGCAAGTACCTGATCCCGGGCGTGGTGTCACATTCGACGAACGTTGTGGAGCACCCGGAGCTGGTGGCTCAGCGTATCCGCCAGTTCGCGGACATCGTGGGCGACGAGCGCGTCGTGGCGTCGACGGACTGTGGCCTGGGCGGCCGTATCTACCCGTCGATCGCGTGGGCGAAGCTGGAGGCCCTTACCGAGGGCGCTCGTCTCGCTTCGATTTGATCGCCTTATTGCTGCCTGGGGCGCGCGGGGTGGATGAGGATCCACCCCGCGCGCTTTTCCCAGGGTTTTCTCAGCCAAAGCTCCCTGTTTTTTGAGTTTGGCGTCACACAATAGATGGTGTGTTGCAGCCCCCGTTTCCGGGTCGGCTTGGCGCGGTGGGGATCGCACGCCGCGTCGGGTTCCGGGATTGGGGGCTGCGGCGCTTTTGGGGTCATGCCCCTCAATGCGAGCGCCAGCTGTTCACGTTCTTTAAGGGCCGATAGGTACCGGCGCGTGATCGCGACTACAATTGGCGTATGAACATCCTCGTGATTCAAAACGACCCGATCGTTCCGGTGGGTCAGTTGTCCGCCTTCCTCGGCGGTCACGAGGTGGTGCGCGCCTGGGAGGACCCGCAGCGCCTCCAGGACCTGGCGGCCGCTCCTCTGCCGGATGCCCTCATCCTGCTGGGTGGCCGGGCGAACGCCTACGACGACGAGGCCTGGCCGTGGCTGGAAGCCGAACGTGAGCTCGTGCGCCGCTGCGTGCGCGCCAACATCCGTGTGCTCGGCATTTGCCTGGGTGCCCAGCTGATCGCCGCGACCTTCGGCGGGCGCGTCAGCGTCGCTGACCCGGCGGGCCCAGAATACGGCGTTATCTCCCTGGCCTGGGGCACGAACGACCAGGCGGGCGGCGGCGGAGCCGTCCCCCTGCGCATGGCCCTGGCCTCGACCCACACGGTGTTCGCAGACCATGGTGACGCCATCGTGGAACTCCCCCACGGAGCGCGCGAGTGGGCGCGCTCGGACAAATACACACAGATTTTCTCCTACGGCACCGCCCTGGGCGTCCAATTCCACCCGGAGGTCACGCGCGAGACCGCGACCGTGTGGGCGGAGAATAACGACCGGGTCGACACCGAGGACATCGTCGCCGGCTACGACGCCCACGAGGGCGAGCTGGCCTCCACGTGTAAGACCCTGGCTGACTGGGTCTCCGGCGTCTTCTAAGGCGCAAACAGAATCGCAGTGCGGGCACCCCCACGCGGTACCCACACTGCGATTGACAATCGGGCCTCGTCGCAGCGAGCGGAGATGAGGCCCGACTCCTATTTTAGAGGAAAACGACGCGCCTACAAGGCTTTTCCAGGAACCAAGACCACCACGTGGGACGACTTGACAACGCGCCCATTCACGGCCTCGTCACGGCGCGCGACGCACCCCGGTCAGGGGGCCGCGACCTGCACAAACGAGCCGGTGCCGTACGCCCACATACGACGCTCGGCGGCTGAGACGAACACTGCCTGGCCACGGCTCAGCTCCACGCTGTCCCCGCCCTGCTCCTCGCTCACGTGCAGGGTGACCGACCCGGAGGTCGCGATGACGATGCGCGGGCCCTCACCTGGCACGGCGACCTCGTCCACGCGGGACGTGTGCTTGCCGGGTGCCAGCGTCGTGACCGACAGCTCGAACTCCTGGGCGGGCGCCAGGAAACGGTCCGTCGTCGCCGAGGGGTGCTCGGGCGCCACGCGCACGGGCGGCAGCGCCGAAAACTCGGTGATTTCCACGAGCTGGGCGGAGTCCACGTACTTGCCGGTCAGGCCCGCGCGCACGACGTTGTCGGAGGAGGCCATGACCTCGATACCCAAGCCCGACTGGTAGGCGTGGATCTGGCGCGGCGGAATGTAGACGGCCTCGCCAGGGCGCAGGGACACCGGGTTCATGAGGAAGGCGACGATAATGCCCGGATCGCCCGGGTGCTTCTCCCCCAGGACGCTCACGAGCTCGTCCGTGCGCGGCGAGGGGGACGTGCCCGACGCGAGGCGTGAGCGGCACGCGTCCACGAACTCTTCGACGCGCTCGGGGGTCGCCGGGGAGTCCTCGTCGAAGAGCCAGGTGGCCAGGGAACGCAGGCCCCCGCGCACGGTGGACAGCTTGAGACAGTAACGCAGGCGGTCCGCGAGCTCGCCCTCCAGGCCGACGAGGAGCTGGCGGGCCTTGCGCGGTACGCGGAAACCGACGAGCGCGCTGAACTCGGTGAGCGCGTAGATCATCTCGGGCTTGTGGTTCATGTCCCGGTAAACGCGGCGCGTATCCGTGCGCTCAATCCCCAGGACCTCCTCGCGCAGGTAGCCCTCGCGCGCGATCTCCTTCGTCGGATGCACCTGCAGGCTCAGGGTCTGCGCGGGGGCGATAATCTTAGCCAGGTACGGCAGCGTTGGCCCGAAGGCGTAGAGCAGTCCGCCGCCGAGGGCTCGCTTGGGGTCCTCGCCGATGTGCTCGGCGAGCGTGTGTCCATCCGTCAGCAGCGTCGGTCCATCCGGGTGGGCGCCGAACCACACCTCAGACACCGGGTCGTCCCCGGCGGCGGCACCCAGGAACTCGGGAATCGCGTTCGTGGAGCCCCACGCGTCAGCTTTCGTCCAGCCGATCAGTCTTTCCATAGGTCGAATCCTATCGGTATCGGGCGCGTAAACACGCGAGGGACGAGGCCGTGGCCCCATCCCCCGAGCGCTTGCGTCTGTCAGGCGCTGGGTTGATCGGTGGTTTCGCGCGCCTCGAGGGCGGCGAGGGCACCTCCGCGCGCGTGCAGCTCGGCGTAGGTGCCGGTCTCCACGACGCGGCCCGCGTCCATGACGATGATCTGGTCGGCGTCGCGCACGGCGCTGATGCGGTGGGCGATCTCGACGATGGTGCGGCCCTTCGCGACGCGGGCGATGCCCTCGCGTACGCGCGCCTCGGTGGCCGGGTCGACCTGGCTCGTGGCCTCGTCGAAGACGTAGATCGGGGCGTCGCGCAGGAGCGCGCGAGCCAGGGCCAGGCGCTGACGCTGGCCGCCCGAGAGACGCTCGCCCATGTCACCAACAGCGGTATCCAGGCCGTCCTTTTCCGTGGCCAGCCAGTCGGTGAGGTCCACGGCCTCCAGCGCGCGCTCCAGGTCCGCCTCGCTCGCGTCGGGCGCGGCGAGCAGCAGGTTGGCGCGCAGCGTGTCGTTGAACAGGTAGGGGCGCTGGGGCGCGGAGGCGACCGTCGCGCGCAGGTCTCGTAGGGACACCTCGGCCACGTTCGTTCCGCCGATGGTGACTGTGCCCGAGGCCGGGTCCCACGTGCGGGTCAGCAGCGAGGCCAGCGTCGACTTGCCCGAGCCGGAGGCCCCCACGATGGCGGTTCGCTTGCCAGCGGGGATACGGATGCTCACGCCATCCAGGACCGTGGGGG
>CATYYP010000168.1 GCA_958415245.1 Schaalia odontolytica
GAGGACTTGCTCCTCGTGGTTTTTTGTATGCGTCGAACCCAAGCTGACGTGCCGAGGATCAGTGGGGACCTCCGTCCCTGGTCCGTGGTATCGCCTCGCTTTGTAACCGAAATGTGACGCAGTATTTTTCGGTTTTATTTCGACTGGTAAACGCGGGTTTTTGGCTAATCTTTCACGTAATTTCGCAGGTAGAAGCGGTGGGATTTGCCCGTTGCAACGGACACATTTCCTTCAAGGACTGCAGTAAACTGTTTCACAGGTCGAAGTCGTCAACGGGGATGATTTCGACCTGCTTACTTATGCGGCAACGGTGATGGTCATGCGTGGTCGCGGTCCATTCGATCGTCGTCCGGTGCACACACCGATATGCGCACGAGCCGCGCGAGCTGGCCCGATGTACAGCTCCGGCCTCGTCCAATGAAGAACGAGGCCGGGGCTGGATCGTACGTGGAGCGTCGTGACGGTTACTTGGATGTCTCAGTGTTCGTGTCGGTGCCGTCCGCTGCGAACTCCTCAAGGGTGGGAGCCTGAGAATCTGGATTCTGGAACTCGGTCACTGTCGTCACCTCTGTGAGGGCCGGATCAGACACCGTCGCGCAGTTGTGTTGCCCGTCTGATCGACGATGTTGAGCCAATTCTCGGCGTCAAGTTCGACAACGAACAGGTCTTCCAAATCACCGGCACCCGCCGATGAAAGCTCTGCGTACAACCACTCCTCGTCGCGATGTACCAACTCGAGGTTGTCGGTCACGATCTGGCCATTGGACACCAGAACGTAGTTAACGCCGCCCTCGCCCTTGCGGCGCACAGTCAGGGAGCCGTTTGCTTCACGCTGAACGAGCTGGAGATCGTGGAGCGAGAAAATGCCCATGCCACGTAGCTCTGCGAGAAACTCGACTGGGTCGAGCTTGTGATCCGTGTTGTCGAGCGCGTCCTGAGTAAATCGCCCGCCCTCGATGATCGTGTACGCCTTTCCCATCACGAGCGAGCGGGTCGCCATGAACTTCGACGTCAGGTAGTTGAGGCCGGAGACGATCGCGAGGGTGACGATCAGGACGCTGATGTACTCCGCGAACGAGATTGTGTGGTTGTAGATCACGCCGCCGATAGTGCCACCGAGGATAAAGTTCCCGATAAAGTCGATCGGCGTCATCTGGACCGTCTGCTGCTTGCCCGTGAGGCGCAGGTGGAGGACGATCAGGATGATACCGATCAGGAGCTTAAAGACCGTCATTTCGAAGCCGTGAAAGTCGAACATGACGCAACTCTATCCGCAGGCGGGGGCGCGTTGCCCCGCAGTGTGATCAGCTCGTCGGATCTGCGTCGATCGCTCCCTGAATGTCGTTGAACAGCAGGTTCGAGATCTCGACCTGCACCGTCTCCACCTTCGGCACATCGTGCAGCAGCAACGGGTCATCTGCGGAGGTCTGAAGGGCGAGGGTTCCGCAACCGAAGAAACGATCATCGAAGTTCTTTTCGATCTGAATGTCGGAGATGCGGGTGAGCGGCAGGTCGTGGCCGGTGCGCGTGAAGATGCCCGTCCGAGTGATGACTCGCTTTGTCGTGACCGTGTAGGTGGTCGACGACCACTTGATCCACGGAACGACGATGAGGGGGATCGACAGGACGAGTACGGCGATCCAGATGGTCGCGAGCGCCCAATAACGTGCGTTCTCGGGAACAAAGAACGAACCGACTGCAGCCGCGATCACGAGGATCGACTCAACGATGATCGCGGGCAGCAGGGTCTTGATGTGCGTGTGCATGTGGCGGACGACAACCTCGTCCTGACTGAGAAGCTTTTTCGACAATGCCATGGCACTATCATGCCAGATTTGGCGGGCCTGCGAGGACACCCGCTTCGTCAGCTGGTCCGTCAGCGAGGCCTGCGGTGCGTTCCCACGATATCGGTGTTCACGATGCCGATCGCCGCCATCAGCGCGAGCATCGTCGTGGGGCCCACGAAGCAAAAACCGCGGTTCTTGAGGTCGGCGGCGAGGGCTACGGATTCCGGCAGCTGCGTTGGTACCTCGTCCTTCGAACGCGGAAGCGGATCGAGCGTCGGCCGATACGACCAGACCAGTTCGCCCAGATGTGACGGGCCGTCTGCCGCGGGAGAATCGTTTCTCATAGCAACCGTTGCGCGAGCGTTGCTGATCGCCGCCTCGATCTTGCGGCGATTGTGAATAATCCCGGGTGTGCACACGAGGCGATCGACGTCATCGCTTGTGAATGCGGCGACGCGATCGGGAATGAATCCTTCGAAGGCCGCACGGAACGCCTCGCGTTTTGCCAGGACGGTACGCCATGAGAGACCTACCTGGAAGCCCTCCAAGACGAGGCGTTCGAAGACGCCGGCCTCGTCGTGGACGGGCAGCCCCCATTCGGTGTCGTAGTAGCTGCGTAACAGCTCGTCATGGGAGGCCCACGCAGGCCGGACGAGTCCGTCATTGCACAGGGTGAGACCCGAGGCTAGGGGAGCAACTGTGGATTGGGTGAGTGTTGTGTCCATGTGTCGATCCTGCGCGCCCAGCGTTCAACGGTCAAGGGACATCTGCGACGCCTGTGGATAAGGACGCCGGGCGAAACGACCCTGTGGATACACGCCGGGGGAGTGCAGGTACGGGTGTGGCCCGCCTCCTGGGGAAGCGGGCCACGCGTCGGAGGATTCTTACCTGCGTCGCTTCTCGCGCACACGCACCGAAATCTGAATCGGTGTGCCGGCGAAGCCGAAGGTCTCGCGCAGTCGGCGTTCGATGAAGCGGCGGTATCCGGGGTCGAGGAAGCCAGTCGTGAAGAGCACGAAGCGCGGGGGCTTGCTCGAGGCCTGGGTGCCGAAGAGGATGCGCGGCTGCTTGCCGCCACGCAGCGGGTGGGGGTGCGCGGCAACGAGCTGACCGAGGAAGGCGTTGAGCTGTCCGGTGGGGATACGGGTCTCCCAGCCTTCGAGCGCAGTGTCGAGGGCGCGCACGATGCGGTTGGTGTGCCAGCCGGTCTTCGCGGCCAGGTTGATGCGCGGCGCCCACTGGATCTGAACCAGCTCGCGCTCGAGCTCGTTCTTGATTTCCTTCTGGCGGTCCTCGTCGACGAGATCCCACTTGTTGGTGACGACGACGAGCGCGCGGCCCGCGTCGATGACCTGCTGGACGACTCGCACGTCTTGCTCGGTCAGCGGCGTCGAACCGTCGATGAGGACGAGGGCGACCTCGGCCTTCTCGATCGCAGCCTGAGTACGGATGGAGGCGTAGTAGTCGGCGCCCGTCGTCCGGTGCATCTTGCGGCGGATTCCGGCGGTGTCGACGAACCACCACGAGCGGCCATCGAGCTCGATGAGCTCATCGACGGGGTCACGAGTGGTGCCGGCGAGTTCGTTGACGACGACGCGCTCGCCGCCGGCCAGCGCGTTCAGCAGGGATGACTTGCCAACGTTGGGACGACCGACGAGGGCGACACGACGCGGACCGCCGGATGGCAGTGCCGAGGCAACGGCCGACTCGGTCGGGAGGACCTCCATGACGACGTCCAGGAGATCACCGGTGCCACGTCCGTGCAGGGCGGAAATGGGGTAAGGCTCGCCCAGCCCGAGGCTCCACAGGTACGCAGCGTCGGCCTCCTGCAGGGGAGAATCCACCTTGTTAGCGGCCAGGATGATCGGCTTCTTCTTGGCTCGCAGCATCTCCACGATGCGCTCGTCAGAGGCGGTGATGCCGACGGTCGCATCCAGGACGAGGACGACAGCGTCAGCCAGGTCGACGGCGATCTCTGCCTGCTCAGCAACGGAACGATCCAGACCCTTGACGTCGATCTCCCAGCCGCCCGTGTCGACGAGCGTGAAGTCGCGACCCGCCCATTCGGCGGGGTACGAGACACGGTCGCGGGTGACGCCCGGCGTATCCTGTACGACCGCCTCACGGCGTCCAAGGATGCGGTTGACCAGCGTGGACTTGCCGACGTTGGGGCGGCCGACGACTGCAAGAACGGGGAGACCGGCTGCGACGTCGTCAGCGTCCGCGAGCGCAGATTCGCCGGCCAGGAGCGCCAGGTCCTCCTCGTCCAAGTCGAATTGGTCGAGGTTGGCGCGCATGAGACGGGCGCGAGCCTCGGTCTCCTCGTCGCTCAGTTCGATCGCGTCCGGCGCTGCGCCGGCTGCGTCGGCGATGTAGTTCTCGGCCGCGTCCGCGTCGAATTCGGCGGTCACGTCGGGCTGGTTGTCAAAGTCATTCACCCGCCCAGTCTACGGCGTGGCGCGCCGCAAAGGCCTGATGGGAGCCCCTGCGGCGCGCCAGTTCACAGCTTCGCAGCGTTTATTCGTGCGAGCGCACGTCGCCCGCGAGGACCTCGGCGGCGACGGGTACGTCGTTGTATCGGTGGTGGATCCCCTGGATTTCCTGGTACCACTCGGCGCCCTTACCCGTGATGATGACGGTGTCGCCAGGCTCAGCTGCGAGGATCGCACGTCGCACGGCGTCGCGGCGGCAGGTTGTTACCTCGGTGACGTCTTCCATGCCCGGACGCACGGATGCGATGCCGCGCAGCA
>CATYYP010000169.1 GCA_958415245.1 Schaalia odontolytica
CGATTATGTTGCGGATGTGCGTCAGGCCCCGGTCTCGTTGGAACGAGGCCGGGGCCTGACGTGAGCTGTGTCTGCCCTCGTGCGGTTGGTGGGAATTACCGCATTACTTGGCGAGACGGCCCAGAGCTGGGGTGGTCTGGTCGCTCATGAGCACTCGCATGCGCGCAATCGCGAGCGAGGGGTTGACCTCCAGGCCGGAGAGCATCCACTGAGCCATGTGGGCGGTGGTCGCCAGAGCGAAGTGCTGGGCGACGACGTCGCGCGCCGTGGCTGAGGCGGAGCCGGGGAGGCGGGACTCGATGAGTTCCTGAATGTGGGAGGCGAGGAATGCCCACAGGTCGTTCGCCTCGATGGTCTTCATGGCGGCGGCGGTCTCGTCGCGATGGGCGTGCATCCACGTCATGGTCGCTTCGATGGCGTCGAGCCATTCTCCCGAACTTGTGGTCAGGTGTGCTGTGACTTCCTCGCGGAAAACCCAGGCATTGAGGTCGTTGAGGGAGTTGAAGTGGTAGTAGAACGCTTGACGGGTGACCCCAGCGGAGCGTGTCAGTGCGCTGACAGAGATCTTTGACAGCGGGGTCTGCGTCAGGGCCTGGCGCAGTGCGGTGCCAAGCTTTTCGCGGGCATCAATCGGCGGAGCCATTTGTTTCCTTCCTTCGACGGTTATGGGTAAACCATATCCAGTTACGAAGAAACTATCTACTCGAAAACCGTTTGCCGGCTGTGTAACCGACCACGCTGTCAGTTTCTCATATATTGTTGACAGCGCACGCGGGGGCGCTTGTCGGCTGATGTGACAGCGCACTTCACAACAGATTTCGCGCCATGCGATGCGGGCCGGGCCTCCTCTCCCAAGTCGCGCGGTCGTGACACAATGTTCGTGTGATGAAGTCCTATCGAGACGAGGCGATCGTCCTGCGCACCCACAAGCTGGGTGAAGCGGATCGCATCATCACGCTTCTCACCGCCGAGCATGGGCAGGTGCGCGCCGTGGCCAAGGGAGTGCGCAAGACGACCTCAAAGTTCGGCGCGCGCGTCGAGCCCTTCTCTGTCATCGATGCCCAGCTCCATCGAGGTCGCACTCTCGATACCCTCACCCAGGTCGCCTCGATCGCCCAATACGGCGATGCTATAGCCGCCAACTACGACCTCTATCTCGCGGCCACCGTCGTCGTTGAGACCGCCGAGCGCCTCACCGCGGACGCGCACGATGGCACCCATTCCCAATACCTGCTCCTTCTCGGCGCCCTCAATGCCCTGGCACGAGGCCGACACGACCCGACCCTCATTCGCACGTCCTATACGTTGCGCGCCCTCGCTCTCGCCGGATGGGCGCCCTCCTGCTTCGACTGCGCCGTGTGCGGCACCCAGGGACCGCACACCTCGTTCTCCATCCCCGACGGTGGCACCGTCTGCGATACCTGCCGACCGCCCGGTGCCTCCTCGCCCGCGCCCGACACGGTGGCCCTCCTCGGTCAGCTGCTCAGCGGCGACTGGGAGCGGGCCGACCGATGCGAACCCTACGCGCGCACCGAGGCCTCGGGCCTCATCTCCTCGTACACTCAATGGCATCTGGAACGTCGCCTGCGCTCGCTGAGCGTCATCGATAGGAGTCACCCATGACGGACCTGCGACCCACCCCCATGGACCGCGCACCGAACGACCCCACCGCGCCGCTGCTCGGGCCCGGCCAGTGGCACTGCGAGGCGCCCGTCTTTCGTAAGGGCGAGGTGCCCGCGCACGTCGCGCTCATCATGGACGGAAACGGGCGCTGGGCCAACAGTCGAGGCCTGGCGCGCACCGAGGGGCATCGGGCGGGGGAGTATGCTCTCATGGACACGATTGCCGGCGCGATCGATGCGGGCGTGCGCTACCTGAGCGTCTACACCTTCTCCACGGAAAACTGGAAGCGATCGCCCGCCGAGGTCTCTTTCATCATGAACTACGCCTCCGACGTGCTCGCGCGGCGCACCGACCAGCTCGCTCAGTGGGGCGTGCATGTGCGGTGGAGTGGGCGCCGGCCCAAGCTGTGGAAGAGCGTTATCAACGCGCTGGAGAAGGCTGATCGGGCAACCTCGCACTGTAAGACTCTCGATCTGATCATGTGCGTGAACTACGGTGGTCGGGCCGAGCTGGCAGACGCCGCGCGCTCCATTGCCGAAGACGTCGCGGCGGGGCGCCTGAGCCCGCGCGGTGTCACCGAAAAGACGCTCTCACGCCACCTCTACCTACCCGACGTTCCTGACGTCGACCTCATGATCCGCACGTCGGGGGAGCAGCGCCAACTATCTGCTGTGGCAGATGGCGTATGCGGAAATGATGTTCGTCGACACCCCCTGGCCCGCATTCGACCGCGAGGAGCTGTGGGGATGCCTTGAGGAGTTCGCGGGGCGTGATCGCCGTTTCGGCGGTGCGGTCGACCGAGTCGCGCAGTCCTAGGCGTTGTCCGTAGCCAGTGCGGCGTCGACCGCGCGGCGCTTACGGCGGCCCCATGCGATCTTCGCGGCGATCAGCGCGATGATGAGGGCGAGGCCCGCCCAGCCCCAGGGGGAACCGGCGATCGCTCGGATCGCTGCGGCAAAAACGGCGAGCGTGCCGAGACCGTACAGCAACGCCCAGAGGATGCAGCCTGGGATCATCGCGATCGTGTAGGTGCTCCAGCGCATGCGCACGAGGCCCGCGCCCGCGTTGATCGCCGTCTGGATGCCCACCGTCAGGAAGCATAGGGGAATGGCGACGATGCCCCACTTGTCCAGCATGGCCGCGCCCTTGCGGGGAACCGGGCCATCGAACCAGCGGGCCATGGCGCCCAGGAAACCCTGTCGTCCTGTCGCCAGGACTGCGCCGGAGGCGGCGCCGCGAGCCAGCCAGTAGGTTGCCTGCGCGCGGAAGAATACGACCACAAAAAGGAAGACGAAGAGCCAGATGCCCTCGCGTGCAAAGGCGGGGACCATGGAGTCGATTCCGGCGGCGAACATGACACTCCCAGACTGAGGCTAACCAAACGAAGCCTATCCTAACCTACGGACGAGGCCTGGGAAAGCGTCGTCCGCTTCCCAGGCCTCGTCGTGACTGATACAGCCTCAGTAGGTCACTTCTTCGACTGGCACGAGCTGCACACCCCGAAGAGCTCAAGGGAATGCTCGACATCTCCAAATCCGTGCGCCGCTGCGACCGAATCCACCCACGACTCGATCTGCGACTGCTCGATCTCCTCGGTGAAACCGCACGCGCGGCACACCAGGTGATGGTGGTGGTGGTGCGTCGTGCACGAGCGGTACAGGGCCTCGCCGTCGGAGGAGCGTAGCGTGTCGACGCGGCCGTCGTCCGCGAGGCTCTGGAGCGAGCGGTACACGGTCGCCAGGCCCACGCGCTGCCCCTGGACGTGTAGGTCTTCGAAGATCTGCTGGGCGCTGCGGAAGTCGCTGACGCGGGTCAGCTCATCGAGGACCGCCTGACGCTGCTTCGTCATGCGCTGCATGGTGTTCCCTTCGTCATGATGCGTCTGCGTGAGCGAGGAGTTCGCGCTCCGGATGCTGGTTGTGGCTGCGGGCTGCGCGAAGCCTGCGCACCCTGCGGATACGGTCCACAATAGCCCGGATCGTGAATCCAATCGCGTACAGACAGATTGCGCCGACAACGATGGTCGCACCGGGCGACAGGTCAACGAAGTACGTCAGTGACAGACCGCATGTGCAGATGATGACGCCGAGAGCCATCGCGATGCCCATCGTGGAGCGGAACGAGCGCGCTCCGAGCTGCGCGATTGCCACGGGGATGACCATCAGTGCGCTGACCAGGAGCGAGCCGACGACTCGCATCGCGACGGCCACGGTCAGTGCCGACAGGATTGCGATGAGCAGGGACAGCGTGCGGACGGGCAGCCCCGTCGAGCGCGCGAAGTCCTCGTCGTTGGTCACCGAGAAGAGAGCGGGGGCCAGGCCCACGCCGAGCGCCACGATTGCGACCCCGAGGAGCGTGATGAGCGTAATGTCGCTCCATCGCACGGTTGAGATCGAACCGAAGAGGTAGGAGTTCAGCTGAGCGGAGGTACCGCCCGCCAGGCCGATCAGGAGGACGCCGCCGGCGATGCCCCCGTAAAACAGCATGGCCAGGGCTGTATCGCCGGACGTGCGACCGCTCTGGCGGACCAGCTCGATCGTGATCGCACCCAGCAGGGAGATGATGACCGCGCCGGGGATCGCCCACGAGTCGGCGGGGCTCACGTTCGCGAATGTGCCCGCCAGCCATCCCAGCGCGACGCCGGTCAGGGAGATGTGGCCGATGCCGTCGCCCAGCATGGCGAGGCGGCGATGGACCAGGTAGGTGCCGATGATCGGGGCGGTGAGGCCTACGATCAGGGCGGCGAGCAGTGAACGCTGCATCATCGGCGAGGACAGGAGGGTTGTCAGTGCGTCAATCATGCGTTACTCCCGTCTAGATTCCACTCACGAGGCCGCGGTCGCCCGTCGTGGGCCCCGCCTCGGTCTCGGGATGGCAGTGG
>CATYYP010000170.1 GCA_958415245.1 Schaalia odontolytica
CCTTCGGCCTCACCTTCGGCTACGCCGTGACGCGTGGCAAGGCTGATATGGAGGGCCGCGCGCCCGCCGCCAAGGCTGCCGCTCCCGTGGCCGCGGCCGTCGCCACCCCGGCTGCCGCGCCCGTCGCCACCCCGGCTGCCGCCCCCGTGGCTGCCACGGCTGCCGCCCCGGCACCGTCCTTCAGCGACGAGGCGCTGGCTGACCTCTCCGTCGCCTCGCCTCTCGCGGGCACCGTGGTTCCGCTCGAGCAGGTCAAGGACGAGTCCTTCGCCAAGGGTATGCTCGGCCCCGGCATCGGCATCGAGCCCGCCGACGGCCTCGTCGTCGCGCCCTTCGATGGCACCGTGACCGTCGCTTTCCCGACCGGCCACGCCTACGGCCTCAAGTCCGCCTCCGGCGTCCAGGTCCTCATCCACGTCGGCATGGACACCGTCAAGCTGGACGGCAAGGGCTTCACGCCCCGTGTCGCCAAGGGCGACGTCGTGCGCCGCGGCGACGTGCTCGCCGAGGTTGACCTCGACGTGATCCGCGAGGCCGGCTACGAGACCATCACGCCCGTCGTCGTGACGAACAAGAAGAAGCTCGGCGCGGTGACCCCGGTCGCCAGCGGCGAGATCCAGCGCGGCGACGCGCTGCTCGACGTGGCGCCCAAGGAAGCCTGAGCCTTCCGGGAGTCACTCCTGACATAACGGGTGGGCGGCACCAGCACACTGCTGGTGCCGCCCACCCGTCTGTCGTTCCGGTGATATCGGGCGCGACAATAACCCGGGCAGCGGCGAATACTGGCAGCCTCGGGGCGCGTGACGTGCTCAGGCGTTGATCGAACGCCCCTGGATCAGCGTGCCCGAGAACTCGACTGTCTGAGCGTGGGGAGCCCCGGCCTCGTCGGACGAAGAACGCGGTGCCTTGCCCTCGATCTGATCGAGGAGGATCGACACCGCAGCCCGGGCGATGTCCTCGATGGGCTGGCGGATCGTCGCCAAGTGGGGGAGGGCGCGGCGCATCGTCTCCGTGCCGTCAAAACCGATGATGGACAGGTCAGTGGGGACCGACAGGTTGCGCGTGCGCGCCCACTCGAGGACCTCGGCGGCCGCCAGATCGTCGGTCGCGAAAACCCCGTCGACGGGGGCGGTGGCTCGGGCCTCGTCCAGGGCGTCGCGCACCATCGCGAAACGCTGCGGCGTCGGCGTATCGAACGGCACGGTGACCACGCGAGGGGTGAGGCCAGAGCGCTCGATCTCGGCGCGGTAGCCGGCCTCGCGCAGATTACGCGGACCCGAACGGGAGGTAAGCAGCAGGGGATGGCGGCACCCGCCCTCGATGAGTGCGCGCGTCGCCATGGCACCCGCCTCCTCGTTCGCACAACGCACGTTTGGGATCGATGGGCTCAGCTCGCGGTCGATCGTCACCAGGGGCATGCGGATCGTGTCGTACTCGCCCAGGCCCTCGTTGTGGGCGCCCGAAATGATGCCGTCGACGCGATTGCCGACGAGCAGCGAGAGGTACTCGCGCTCGCGGTCCGCCCGGCCCATGGAATTACAGATAAGGATGCGGTAGCCGGCGTCGGCGAGGGCGTTCTCGACCTCGACGGCCAGCTCGCCGAAGAAGGGTAGGGACACGGCGGGAACGATGAGGCCGACCGTCTGCGTGCGCTTGCCATGCAGGGCACGAGCCAGCGAGTTTGGGCGGTAGCCGAGCGTCTCGATCGCGTCGGCGACATTCTTCTTTGTCTTCTCCGAGAGGTAACCGCGGTTGTTGAGCACGCGCGACACGGTCGTCAGGCTCACTCCGGCCAGCTCGGCAACATCGGCCAGCGTGGGTTCGCGTGAACTCATGCGCGCTCTCCTTTCCTTTCCTCGGTACTTCTCCATTGTAGTTGGTGGGGTGGGAGGCGGTCGATCATCACATCGGCGAGGCCTGGGCTGAGCGCTGCGTAGTGTCATCATCCCGGTCGGCGGAGAAGTCTGTTGTTGCATGGTTTTTCGGCATTTATAAGGGTGATGTATCCCATGTCACTGTACGTGATATCGGGTTTTACCTGGGTATCTCAGCCCGATACCATGGGCCGTACGGGCACCTGTGTCTCACGATGGACATACCCGCATTTGAAAGGAACGACCATGATTTCCCGCACCGTTGCAATTGGTTCCTCCGTTGGCCTCCACGCACGTCCCGCTTCCGTCCTCGCCGAGGCCGTTGATGACTCCGGCGTCGAGGTCACCATCGCTTTCGATGGCGAGGAGGCCGACGCCGCGTCGCTCCTCGAAATCATGACCCTGGGCGCCAAGCACGGCGACGTCGTCACCCTGTCCACCGAGGATGATTCCGCGGGCGCGGTGCTCGACTCGCTCGTCGAGCTGCTCTCGCGCGACCTCGACCAGGAGTGAGCTGATGGCGACGCACGACGTCCTGCACGGCATCGGAGTCTCCGCCGGTACCGCTGCAGCTCCCGCCGCGATCGTCCAGCCTGCCCCCGGCGTCGACACGACGGAGCCTGGCAGCGTCGACGCTGCTGCTGACGGCGCGCGTGTCCGCGAAGCGCTCGCAGCCGTTTCCGCTCGTCTGAGCGACCGCGCTGCGAACGCGCCGGAGGAGACGAAGGCCATCCTCAAGGCCACCGCCCAGCTCGCGGGTGACCGTGGCCTGGCTAAGGCCGTTGACAAGAAGCTGAAGAAGGGCCTCGGTGTCACCCAGGCCGTCCATGACGCCGTCGAGGACTACGCGCAGATGCTGCGCAGCCTGGGCGGCTACATGGCCGAGCGTGCGACCGACCTGTACGACGTGCGCGACCGCGCGATCTGCGAGCTGCGTGGCCTGCCCGAACCTGGCGTGCCGGCGTTCGATGGCCCCGTCGTCCTCGTGGCGCGCGACCTGGCTCCTGCCGAGACCGCGACCCTGAACCCGGAGACCGTCCTCGGCATCATTACCGAGGTCGGCGGTCCCACCTCGCACACGGCGATCCTGGCCGCCCAGCTGGGCATCCCGGCGATCGTCAAGGCCGAGGGCATTATGGCTGTCGAGGAAGGCACGATGCTGGCCCTCGACGGTGGCGTCGGCGAGGTCATCGTCGCCCCCACCGATAAGGAGGTGGACCTGCTCAAGGAACGCTCGCGTCGCCGCGCGCTCGCCCTGGCAGGCTCGACCGGCAAGGGCGCGACCTACGACGGCTACCCCGTCAAGCTCCTGGCCAACATCGGCACGGTTGACGACGCTATGAAGGCCTCGAAGTTCGACCTCGAGGGCTCGGGCTTGTTCCGCACGGAGTTCCTGTTCCTGGAGCGTTCGGAGGCCCCGACGCTGGAGGAGCAGACCGACACCTACACGAAGGTCCTGCAGTCCTTCGGGTCGCGTCGCGTGGTCGTTCGTACCCTCGACGCGGGCGCCGACAAGCCGCTGAGCTTCGCGGATCTGGGTGCCGAGGAGAACCCCGCCCTGGGTGTGCGCGGTCTGCGCCTGTGCCAGGTGCGAGAGGACCTCATCGACACGCAGCTGCAGGCTCTGGCCGCCGCCCACAAGGCGACGGGCGCGGAGCTGTGGGTCATGGCCCCCATGGTCTCGACTGCTGACGAGGCCAAGTGGTTCGCCGACAAGGCGCGAGGCTACGGCCTGCCCAAGGTCGGCATCATGATCGAGGTGCCCGCGGCCGCCCTGCGCGCCGAGCAGCTCCTGTCGATCGTGGACTTCGCCTCCATCGGCACGAACGACCTGACGCAGTACACCATGGCCGCCGACCGCCTGGACGGCAACCTGGCACCCCTCCTGGATCCGTGGCAGCCCGCGGTCCTCGAGATGATCCGCCACGCCTGCAACGGCGGTCGCGCGACGGGCAAGCCGATTGGCGTGTGTGGCGAGGCCGGTGGCGATCCGCTGCTGGCCCTGGTCCTCACGGGCCTGGGTGTCGCCTCCCTGTCGATGGCTCCGTCGAAGGTCAACGCCGTGCGCGCCGCCCTGCGCATGCACGACCTGGCGACCTGCCAGCAGATGGCTGCCTTCGCAGTGGATGCCCCCAACGCAAAGGAGGGCCGTGAGAACGTCCTGAAGCTAGTGGCTCCGGCGATGCTGGATCTGCTCTGATTCGACGCTTCTGACAAGCAAACGGGGTGGGCCCGGGAACCAATCGGTTCCCGGGCCCACCCCGTTTGTGTGCGTGTTGTACGGCCGCGTCAGTCCCTGCGGATTGCGTCGGCCGGGTTGGGGGCGGTCGGTGTGCCCGCGCCCTGCTTCGGAGTCTTCTTGGAACGGCCCGAGAAGAGAGCCGTGAGGATCAGGATGACGCCTAGGATCGCGATCGCGCTGATCCCGAGGACCGGCAGATTGAGGTTCGTGATGTAGGCCTCGGTGATGAGGAACGCGCCCACCATGCACACCAGGAGAGCCCACACAAAAGAACCGACGCGCACGCCCCTACGAGGGGCCTCGGGCAGCGGGTAGGTGGCGCCGAGGCCA
>CATYYP010000171.1 GCA_958415245.1 Schaalia odontolytica
ATCAGATCGTGTCGATCCCGATCGCGTCGACCGTCGAGTCCCTCAACGCGGCCGTTGCTACGGGCATCGCCCTGTACGAGGTGGCCTCCCTGCGCGCGCAGGGCTGAGCCTTCCGAACTATCTGTTGTCTCGCCGTGGGTGCGCGTTAGCGCCCGCGGCGAGACTCTTTTTTGGCGGCCTGGCGCATTGCGATCACGTTCCGTCCCGCGAAGAGGTGGTCTGTTGGTAGATCGCCCTCGAAGAGGAGCTCTGGCTGCGCGAGCAGTAGCTCATCGAGCTGCAGCGTGACGGCGAGGTCCTGGAGGTAGTGGCCGACGTCTTCCTTGGTGGTGGGGGTGTTGCGCTGGCTTACCCGGGTGTCGAAGCACCACACCTCGCTCGCGACGCGTCCTTCGGCCGACCAGGGCCGCGCTGCGATGAGGATCCGCGACGTCTGATAGCGAGTGTTTGCGGCAGGCTGAGAGGCAGGCTGCGAGGCAGACTGGGGGAACAGGTCGCTGCGCGCAATTGAGTCAGTCACGGTGGAGAACAGTCCGCCCAACGTATCGAGGCCGTCTGCGATCTCGGTGCCAACCCACCCATGCTGGGCGAGCTGCACGCGCATCCCCGGCGTCTCCACGGGGGTGCTTCTCCACCTCGACGCCCAGTAGTTGATGCAGCGAGTGACTGCCTCGTGCGGATCGGTTGCGACGAGCGCGTGCAGATACCTGCGACGGAAGACCATCCGGCGCAGGGAGAAAGCAGAAGTCCCCGTGCTCATAAGTCGCCCTTTCGCGAGAAGCGGCGCTGTTTCCAGCCGTACTCCTTTTTGGCGGCCCTGCGCATCGACAGGACGCCCTCCATGGTGAAGAGGTGATCCGAGGGTAGGTCGCCGCCAAAAAAGAACCGGGGTTCCTCTACCAGCACTCCGCGCTCCTGCAGGGTATGAGCGAGCTCGCGTAAGGATTGGTCCATGAAGGCCTCCGTGACCTGGGCGTCCAGGTGTCCCAGCTGGGAGTCGAAGCACCACACTTCGCTCGCGGGGCGGCCTGCGACAGAGCAGGAGCGTGCGGCGATGAGGATAGGCGTGTTTTCCTGGCGTGCCCGTTTGACGCTGCGAGGCGCCGCGGACGGGAAGACGCCGAAGGGTGTTATCTCGTCAAAGACGGATGAGACGGCGATATGTCGTGCGTCGCTGCCGGTCGTGATCTCGGTGCCGACCCACCCCTGCTGGGCGAGCTGCTCGCGCATCCCCGGCGTCTCGCCCCAGGCGCCGGTCGACAACCAGTATCCGATGCACAGGTCGAGAACCTGCTGCGGGTCGAGCGCGACCCTGGCGTAGAAGTACCTGCGGCGGTTGAAAATCCGGCGCAGTGAGAAACCGGGGGTCATGACCGTTCCTTCGACGGGAGGAACTTGGTGACGGGATCGAGGAAGCTACCCCGCATCTGGGTGATGTTGGCGGGGGAGAGGGGGTGGTCCTTGGGTAGTTCCTCACCGTCGACGAGGCGTGGGGGAGCCAGGAGGACACCCTGCTGGTGCAGGGCCGTGTGCAGGTACTCGAAGACACGTGCGAAGGGATCTTTGCCTGGGCGGGCGCGCTGAATCGCAGTATCCCAGGGGAAACACCACAGCTCGGTGCTGGCCTGTTCGGCGTCCGGCATCGGGCGGGCAGCGATGATGATCGTCGTCTTGTTGAGGTGGCGTAGCTGCGCGCGCACCGCCTTCGACGTCAGGTAGACGGCGAGGCCTCCCAGCAGCAAACTGGGAGGAATATCTGAGAGATCATCAGGAAAATCGCGGTCACGCAACCGCTTTCGGTTCTCGACCTGCCCGGGCATGACGGTGACTTCGCTGCCCGACCAGCCGATGTCAGCGAAATGCTTGCACATGGTGGTTGACTCGCGCTTGATACCGACAGCACGCCAAAACGCCACGCAGCGCGCGACGGCCTCCGCCGGCGGACATGACACGGTGTACACCGTCATGGGGCGCCTCTTGAGGAAGGAATCCAGCGGCAGACGCGGGGGAGTGATATCCATCAGCACTCCTGGGGATCGGGGTAACGAGGCCAGGCTATCAGTGTGAGCGTCATCGCACGAAACCCGGAGACGATACGATGAGGCCATGAGCGTCCTCGGAACCGTCATCGTTGGCATCGTCATCCTCATCGGAGTGATCGGTGCGGTCGTGCAGATCTGGCCCTCCGCGCCCGTCGTCGGAGGCGCGATCCTCGTGTGGTCGTGGATGACCGGCACCCGCGCCGCGTGGATCATTTTCGCCATCGTGGCGCTCGTCCTGATCCTTGGAACGGTCCTCAAATACGTGATTCCAGCTCGCGGCATGAACAAGGCGGGAATCCCCCAATCCACGCTCGTGTGGGGCGCCGTCGGCGGCGTCGTCGGATGGTTCATCGGCCTGCCCTTCGGCCTTGTTCTCGGCATGGTTGCGGCCATCTTCCTCGTCGAATACCTGCGCAGTCGCGACACCGCCCGCGCCTGGACTGCCACCCTCCACGCCCTCAAGGCCTTCGGCTGGACGATCGCCATCGAGCTGATTGCCGCCCTCACGAGCGCCACCCTGTGGGGCGTCGGCGTCGCCCTGGTTGCCGCCGGAAACTGACGCGACCAGCCGGTGCCCCGGCCTCGTCGTTCCTCCGGTAGGATGGGTCTGTTGCGCGCGCCCGCGTAACAGACCCAACTAAACGGAGATACTCATGCCCGCCGTCATCGTGCTCGGCGCCCAGTGGGGCGACGAAGGCAAAGGCAAGGCCACTGACCAGCTCGGCCAGCACACCGACCTCGTCGTGAAGTTCAACGGAGGAAACAACGCCGGCCACACCGTCGTTATTGACGGCGAAAAGTACGCGCTGCACCTCCTACCCGCCGGAATCCTCTCCGAAGGCGTCACCCCCATCATCGGCAACGGCGTCGTTGTCGACCTGGACGTGCTCTTCGAGGAGCTCGCGGAAATCACCGAGCGCGGCGTTGACTGCTCGCGCCTGCGTATCTCCTCCAACGCGCACATCATCCCGCCGTACAACCGCCTCATGGACCAGGCGAACGAGCGTGCGCGCGGCAACAACCTCATCGGCACGACCGGCCGAGGCATCGGCCCCACCTACGCCGACAAGATGAACCGTATCGGCCTGCGCATCCAGGACCTCTTCCACCCCGAGGAGCTGCGCGCCAAGGTCGAGGCCGCCCTGGCCCCCAAGAACACTATTTTCGAGGCCGTGGACATCCCCACGCTCGATCCCAACGAGGTGTCGGACCACCTGCTGTCCTTCGCGGACCGCATTAAGCCGATGATGTGCGACGTGTCCCTCGTCGTCAACGACGCGCTGGACCGCGGCGACACCGTTCTCTTCGAGGGCGGCCAGGCCACGATGCTCGACATTGACCACGGCACCTACCCCTTCGTGACCTCCTCCAACCCGACCGCGGGCGGCGCGCTCACCGGCTCCGGCGTGGGCCCGACCCGCATCGACCGCGTTGTCGGCGTGGCCAAGGCGTACACGACGCGCGTCGGCGAGGGACCGTTCCCCACGGAGCTGGACGACGAGGTCGGCGAGGCGCTGCGTACCAAGGGCGGCGAGTTCGGCGTGACCACGGGTCGCCCGCGCCGCACCGGCTGGTTCGACGCCGTCGTCATGCGCTACTCGACGCGTATCAACGGCCTGACCGACATCTGCCTGACCAAGCTCGACGTGCTCTCCGGCTACGAGACGATTCCCGTGTGCGTGGCCTACGAGGTCGACGGCGTGCGCACGGAGGAAATGCCCCTCGACCAGGCCGGCTTCGAGGCCGCCGTGCCCGTGTACGAGGAGCTGCCCGGCTGGAGCGAGGACATCTCGCAGTGCCGCTCCTTCGACGAGCTGCCCCAGGCCGCCCAGGACTACATCAAGCGCCTGGAAGAGCTGTCGCGCTGCCGTATCCAGTCCATCGGCGTGGGCCCGGGCCGCGAGGCCACGATCGTGCGCTACCCGCTCATGTGACGCTTCGCTGAGACGACAGTGGGGGCCGGTGCTGCAACGCAGTGTCGGCCCCCACTCGTTTCACGCGCCACCGTCGGCACGCACATACGACAAAGCACGCCGAACCGAATGCGCCTGTCGGCGCGAAGGCCGCTCGTAGCGGCAGAGTTTGGAGCCCGGGGCATACCGGTCCGGCGTGCCCCACAACTGTACGACCAGTCAACGCCCGCGCGCATCCCGTGGCGGCGTGCATCAACCCACACGGGGCGTGCGCCACAGGCCGCCCCTCATCGCCGAGGCCGTGGCAGCTTGAAGCGGGACTGACACCCGGCCCCGCGCCCGGGAGAGCCGACCCGCGCGAGCTGCCCCTGCCTCGTGAGGGGCGCACATGTGGGACCATGGAAGCGTGATGACATCGACCC
>CATYYP010000172.1 GCA_958415245.1 Schaalia odontolytica
GGCTTCGAGGTCGTCGAGTTTTCGATCGGTGACTATGTCCTCAATGGCGGCGAGGTCGCCGCGATGGTTCTCACCGAGGCTGTTGCGCGTCTTCTCGAAGGATTTATGGGAAACCCGGACTCCCTCGTCGAAGAATCGCACTCGGGTGCGGGCCTCCTCGAATACCCCGTGTTCACCAAACCCAGGGAGTTCCGCTCCCTTGAGATCCCCGAGGTGCTTCTCGGCGGTAATCATGCGGCTATTGAGCGTTGGCGGCGCGATCGCGCGATTGAGAAGACGGCTCGCGTGCGCCCTGATCTCGCGCTCTCGCTGGACGCTTCGTCGCTGACGCGCGAGGACCGTGCGATGCTGGCCCGCTGCGGTGTTGCGTATCCGCGAGCTGGAGCGGCGGAACGGCTCGACGTACGACAGGCTGGGCTTGAGGATGTCGTCGCAGTCAGCGAGCTCGCGGCGCGCACGTTCCCGGATGCTTGCCCGGAGAACCTGCCCGAGGAAGCGATTGCGGAGCATGTCGCCACGCAGCTCAGCGCCGACGTGTTTGACGCTCTTATTTCCGCTCCTGAGCGTCACCGCCTGTTCGTCGCCGCGGTCTGGGGTGGCCTCGTCGGTTACGTGCTCACCCACGTCGGACCCGATGCACTGCCGACCGATCTCGTACGTCCCGGACGTGTGGAGGAAGGTAGTGCCTACCTGTCCAAGTGCTATGTTGACGAGGCGTGGCGTGGCAGCGGTGTCGCGGACGCGCTCATCGAGCGTGCCATCGCCGATGCGCGAGACTTGGGGCATGCTGCTGTTGTGCTCGGCACCAATCGAGGGAATAAGGAGGCGCAAGCCTTTTACAAGCGCCACGGATTCCGCAAGCGTTCGAGCCGAACCTTCGATGTGGGCGGCGTACGCAACTACGACGTTGTCATGGTGCGTGATCTCACCGCATAACACCCCCGCGGACTAGCACTGGTGCGTCCTGCTGTGGGATAATGAACGGGATTGTGCGCGGTTCATCCTGCCGCAGGGGGACACCGAAGCGCACGATCACACGTCAAATGAGCGGGTTCGACCCGCCCAACCAGGCGCTTCCGACCTGCGGCAGTTGCGTCAAGGAGAAGAAATGCAGAAGCTGGACGCCGTTGATGCGGCTTCGCTGCGCGATGACATCCCCTCGTTCCGAGCTGGCGACACCCTCAAGGTGCACGTCAAGGTCATCGAAGGTAACCGCTCTCGTATCCAGGTCTTCCAGGGTGTCGTGATCGCTCGTCGCGGTCACGGTGTGTCCTCCACGTTCACGATCCGCAAGGTTTCCTTCGGTGTGGGCGTCGAGCGTACCTTCCCGGTTCACGCCCCCACGATCGACCACATCGAGGTCGTCACCAAGGGCGACGTGCGCCGCGCTAAGCTCTACTACCTGCGTGAGCGTCACGGCAAGGCCGCGAAGATCAAGGAACACCGTTCCGGCAAGTCCGCCTGAGGCTTGCCAGGCATACGCCTTGGCATTTTTCACGGAAAGGCCCGACACCGCGCGCCGGTGTCGGGCCTCGCCGTATCCTGGGATGGTTGACGCAACGACAAGGAGATTGCATGACCCCGACAGCAGGACCGGCGCTCGGCCCACTGCATTCGCCTTCTCTTCGGGATCGTGATCGCGCGGAGGCTCGCGCTCGTCGCAACCCGCTCGTGTGGCTGCGCGAGATCCTCATGATCATCGTCGTTGCCCTCGTCATTTCGTCGCTGCTGCGTGCCTTCATCGTCCAGGTGTTCTGGATTCCCTCACCGTCGATGCACAACACGCTGGTGGAGGATGACCGCATTGCCGTCTCGCGTATTGACGCTCTTCGTTCGAACGTGCACCGCGGGGATGTCGTCGTCTTCGATGACACGCTCGGCTGGCTGGGTTCGTCGCAGGCGACGTCTCCCTCAGTGCTGCGCCGTCTGGGGGAGTTCACCGGTTTCGTCCCAGGAGGCAGTGAGCAGACGCTCGTGAAGCGCGTCATCGGCGTCGGTGGCGATCGTGTGTCATGCACCAGTGCGAACGGCAAGGTGAGCGTCAACGGAGTTGAGCTTGACGAGACCTACGTACCCGATGGGCAGGTGCCGTGTGGCGAGCGCACTTTTGATGTTGTCGTTCCCGAGGGACACCTGTGGGTGATGGGTGACAACCGTTCGAACTCGGCTGATTCTCGGTACCACATGGGCTCTGGACAGTCGCCCTACGTGCCCGTTTCCTCGGTCGTCGGTACCGTTCAGGCGGTCATCTGGCCCACGTCGCGTTGGACGACGGACATTGCGCACCACGAGGTATTCGCGGCTGTCCCGGACGCCTCATGACAACCGCCTCGCGTGACCTCGAGGTCTCCCTCGCGCGTCGGTGGGGGATCGTTGCGGGGATGGATGAGGTGGGGCGCGGAGCTCTGGCCGGTCCTGTCGCCGTGGGTGTGGCGCTCATTGGCATCGATGCCCCACCAGTTCCTGAAGGCCTCACCGACTCGAAAGCGTTGACCGCTCGTCGGCGCGAGGCCCTCGTCGATCCCGTGCGTGAATGGGCCTTGGCCTGTGCAGTTGGGTACGCTTCCCCGCAAGAGATCGATGACTGGGGCATCATCGCCGCGCTTCGCCTCGCGGGTCGTCGAGCTCTGGCCGAGGTAGCCAGCCACGGCCTCGTTCCCGGTGGCGTGCTGCTGGACGGCTCCCACAATTGGCTCTCCGCACCCGACGATCTGTTCGGTGCCATCGACGGGCCTGAGGATCCTTTTGGCATCGATCTGCCCGTCCATATGCAGGTGAAGGCCGACGCGTCCTGCGCGGTCGTTGCCGCAGCGTCCGTCCTCGCGAAGGTTGAACGCGACCACCTCATGCAGGAGCTCGAGGATCCGGGCTACGGATGGGCATCGAACAAGGGCTACGGGTCGGCCGCCCACACTCGCGCGATCGTCGAGCTCGGCGTGTCGGATCAGCATCGTCGCTCATGGAAGATGCCGACGCAGGCCACAAAGTAGGGCGCGCCGGGGTGGCGTGGCTCGGCTCGGCGCGCGGCCCGGCATGATGGTTGCGTGAGCGAAGAAATCGAAGGTTACGAAAACAATCTGGAGCTGGAACTCTTCAAGGAGTACCGCGACGTCATCGGATTGTTCAAGTACGTCGTGGAAACCGAGCGGCGTTTCTACCTGTGCAACCACGTTGACGTGCAGGCGCGCCCGGTCGGCGGCGACGTCTTTTTCGAGCTGACGCTCAGCGACGCGTGGGTGTGGGACATCTACCGCTCGTCGCGCTTCGTGCGCTCGGTGCGCGTCATCACCTACAAGGACGTGAACGTTGAGGAGCTCTCCAAGCCGGAGCTCGACATCCCGTAATTTGTGATCGCCCGGTCATCGGTTATCCACAGGCCTTTTTGCAAACCGCTCCCTATCCACAGGGGGCGGTTTTCGCATTGTGTCTCTGAGCGTCTCGGGCGCACTGTGGGTGCGGAGGTGATCCGTGATGGGATGCTCAATACGGCCCGATCGTCGGGCCATTGGCGCTGCGGGCGAATATACCGCTCGACTGGCGCTCGAAGAGGCAGGTCTGCGCCTTCTTGACACCAACTGGCGTGATGGTCGTCGGGGTGAGCTCGATATCATCGCGCGTGACGAGACCGATCCGTCGCGTTCGTGGACCGTGATCGTGGAGGTGCGCACCAGGGTGGGGCGCAGGAAGGGGAGTGCGCTCGCGTCGGTCGACCATCGTAAGGTGGCGCGGCTTCGAGCCCTGACGGGTGCATGGTGCAGGGCCCACGGTCACCTTGCTTCGCGTGTGCGTATCGACGTCGTCGCTATCACCGTGGACGCGCGGACGCTGGAATCCTGGCCGGGGTCCATGGACGAGGTCGTGGATCTTCGCGCTCTGGGGGCACAGGTTGTGTGGCTGCGGGGTGTGCAATGAGAGGGCCGGGGCTTGCGCGCACGTATTCCATGAGCATCGTCGGCATCGAGGGGCACCTTGTCGACGTGGAGACCTACGCGGGGTCGGGCCTCGTGGCGTTCACGCTCGTTGGCCTGCTCGACACCTCCGTGCGTGAGGCCCGCGATCGCGTGCGCGCTGCGTTCGAGTCGTGTGGCCTGGACGTCTTGGACCAACGCATCACCGTGAATCTGTCCCCTGCGGGTATTCCGAAGTCGGGGTCGGCTTTTGACCTCTCGATCGCGGCGTCCATCGCTCTGGCCACAGGCCTCGTGTCGCCGGTGGCTTTCGAGGATGCGGTCCTCGTTGGTGAGCTTGCGTTGGATGGAAGTATTCAGCCGGTGCGCGGGGTCCTGCCGGCTGTGCTGGCCGCACGTTCGCGGGGCGTGCGCCGGGTGGTCGTGCCGTCGGCATGCGCCCAGGAAGCGCGTCTGGTCAGCGGCA
>CATYYP010000173.1 GCA_958415245.1 Schaalia odontolytica
CTCTGGGACTGTGCGCCTGCCCGGCTCGGCTACGACAACCACCGGAACGATTACCTCGGTCGAACCGCCGCGCGAGAAGGCCGGCGAGGAGGGATCCAAGGAGACGACCAAGGAACGGATCATTCCGATCACCGTCACCCCCGATGACACCTCCGCCCTCGAAGGGCTCCAGGAGGCCTCGGTCTCCCTGGGCCTGACCTCCGAGACCCGCACCGGCGTGCTGTCCGTGCCCCTCGGCGCGCTCGTGGCCCTCAGCGCCGACCAATTCGGCGTCGAGGTCGTGGATGAGAAGGGCGAGATTCGTCGGGTTCCCGTCACCGTCGGCCTGTTCGCGGGAGACCGCGTCGAAGTGAGCGGCGACGAGATCGCCGAAGGCCAGCGCGTGGTGGTGCCCAACCGATGAGTCACATCCTGCAACTGACCGACGTGCACCGGTCCTTCGGCAGCCCGCCCGTGCACGCCTGCAACGGAGTGTCCCTGGCCGTCGACGAGGGCGAGTTCGTCGCCATCGTCGGGCCGTCCGGCTCCGGAAAATCGACCCTGCTCAACCTCATCGGAACGCTCGACCGGCCCACCTCGGGCAGCGTGTGCATCAACGGCACGGACGTGTCCTCCCTGCGTGACACCGAACTGTCGGGAGTGCGCTCCTCGCTGATCGGATTCGTGTTCCAGCAGTTCCACCTGACGGCCGGCGTCTCCGCCCTCGACAACGTCGCGGACGGACTGCTCTACCGGGGCGTGCCCCGAGCCAAGCGCCGCGAGGCCGCGCGCGAGGCACTGACCCGCGTGGGCCTCGGGCACCGTATGGACCACAAGCCCCACCAAATGTCGGGCGGCGAGCGCCAGCGCGTCGCCATCGCCCGTGCCATCATTGGGCACCCGGCCCTGCTGCTGGCCGACGAGCCCACCGGTAACCTCGACTCCCGCTCGGGCGCGTCCATCGTCGCCCTCCTGCGCGAGCTCAACGAGGCCGGCACCACCATCATCGTGATCACCCACGATAACGACCTGGCGGCCTCGCTGCCCAGGCAGATCGCCATCCGCGATGGCGAGATCGTCTCCGACTCAGCGCACCCGGGAGGTGACCATGGCGAGTAAGAAGAACTCGGGAGCCGGCCGCTCCGCGCTGCGCCTCTCAGACGTCGCACGCCTGGGCCTGACGGGCCTGCGCGCCCGCCCCATGCGAGCCGTCCTCTCGGCCTTGGGCATCGCGATCGGTATCGCGGCTATGGTCGGCGTCGTCGGCGTCTCGGCGTCCTCTCAGGCCCGCCTGCAAGAACAGCTGCGGGCGCTCGGCACGAACATGCTGACCGCGCGCAGTGGCGCGGACCTGTCGGGAACGGACCTCATCCTGCCCGAGGACTCCGTGGGGCGCACCCTCATGATCCCGGGTGTCACTGACGCGGCCTCGACGTCGACGCTGAGCGGCGTCTCCGTGTACCGCTCGCGCCTGTCCGACCCGAATGCGACCGGCGGCATCATCACGATGGCGGCCGACACGAACCTCCTGAAGGTTGTCTCCGGGACCATGAAGAAGGGCGCGTGGCTCAACGACGCCACCGCGAAGTACCCGGGCGTCGTCCTGGGCTCGAAGGCCGCGCAGCTGCTCGGCGTCGTCGAGCCGGGCACTCAGGTGTGGCTGGGCGGCATGTCCTTCACCGTCCTGGGCATCATGGATCCGGCTCCCTTGGCCGAGGAACTCGATAACGCCGCCCTCATCGGTGTTTCCGCCGCGGGTACGTACTTCGACGCGGGCAAGACTCCCACGACGATCTACGAGCGTTCTTCTGAGGACCAGGTGGAGAACGTGCGCGAGCTCCTCGGACCCACGCTCGCCCCGCAGGGGGCCACTGGCCTGAAGGTCTCGCGTCCCTCCGACGCGCTGGCGGCCCAGAACGCGGCCGACCAGACGCTCACGACGCTGCTCGCGGGTGTCGGCTCGATCGCCCTGCTCGTCGGCGGCATCGGCGTGGCCAACACGATGATCATCTCCGTCCTGGAACGCCGCAAGGAGATCGGCCTGCGCCGGTCTCTGGGCGCCAAGCGGGGGCACATCACCGTGCAGTTCCTGGCCGAAGCCCTGCTCCTGTCCTTCCTCGGAGGACTCGCCGGATGCCTCATCGGCGCCGGCGTCACCTGGGGCATGTGTTACGCGTACGGATGGCCGCCCACCTTGCACTGGTGGGTGATCGCTGCAGGCCTCGGCGCGACTCTCCTCATCGGCGCCGTCGCCGGGCTCTACCCCGCGATCCGAGCGGCCCGCACGCCGCCCACAGCGGCGCTCGCCTCGCAGTAGGTGGCCCGCCCACAAAAGCAAGCCGTGGCCGGCTCGCCAACCCCGACACCGAGCGGGGGAGCGCGAGCCGGCCACGGCCTCGTTCATGCGTGCGTCAGTTCTGCACGGGGCCGCCGTAGATCTCGTCGATGATGGGTGCGAGGCGGCGCGTGGCCTCCAGGCGCTTGACCTTCAGCGAGGGTGTGAGCAGGCCGTTCGCCTCCGTGAAGTCGGTGGTGAGGACCTTGATCTTGCGGATCGACTCGGCGCGCGAAACGTGCTCGTTCGCCGAGGCCACCGCCTTCTCCAGGGAGGCCAGGACCTCGACGTTCGAGGCCGCCTCGGCGACGCTCATCGGGGGCAGCGAGTGCGCGGCGAGCCAATCGGGGAGCATCTCCGCGTCCAGCGTGATGAGCGCGGCGACGAAGGGCCTCTGGTCGCCCACGACCAGGACCTGGGAGATGAGCGGGTGGGAGCGCATCGGATTTTCGAGGCTGGCCGGTGCGACGTTCTTGCCGCCCGCCGTCACGATGATTTCCTTCGCTCGGCCCGTGATGGACACGTAGCCGTCGCGGTCCAGGGACCCCAGGTCGCCCGTGCGGAACCAGCCGTCTTCGGTGAAGCAGGCGGCCGTTGCCTCGGGATCGTTGTGGTAGCGCTGGAAGATGCTCGAGCCCTTGAGGAGGATCTCGCCCTCGTCGCTGATCTTGAAGGACATGGGCGGCAGGGCCGGGCCCACGGTGCCGATCTTGGATAGGCGGGGCGTATTGACGGAGACGGGTCCGACCGTCTCGGTGAGGCCGTAGCCCTCCAGGACGGGGATGCCGACGCCGCGATAGAAGTGGGCGAGCCAGGTCGCCAGGGGAGCGCCGCCCGACACGATGTAGTCCGCGTTGCCGCCCACCAGGCGGATGATCTGCTGGTAGACGAGCTTGTCGGCCAGCGCGTGCTGGGCCTTGAGGGACGCGCTCGGGCCCTCCTCGGTGTCGAGGGCCTGGGAGTAGGCGATCGCTACCTTGGCGGCCCAGCGGAAGATCTTGCGCTTGGGGCCGGACGCTTTCGTGTCCGCCGAGTTGTAGATTTTCTCCAGCACGCGCGGGACGACGAGGAGGTAGCTCGGCTTGAACGATGCCAGGTCGTTGAGAAGATTCTTGATGTTGGAGGCGTGGCCGAGGACGCCGTTGCCGCTGATCTGGAAGACCTGCAGGAAGCGCGCGAACACGTGGGCGAGGGGCAGGAAGAGGAGCAGGCGCGAGTCCTTGCCCGCCGCGATCTCCGGCATCCACGAGTGGGCGTTCAGGCACAGGTTCGTGAAGTTCTCGTGGCTCAGGACCGTGCCCTTGGGCGTGCCCGTCGTGCCCGACGTGTAGACGATGGTTGCGATGTCGTCCTTCGTGAGGGCTTCCGAGCGGGCGAGGACACGTTCGCGTGGGGTGGCCGCGCCGTCCGCGATGAGGGTGTCGATGGCCTCGGAGTCCAGGGAGAGCACGTGCGTGTTGTCGCGGTTTTCTCTTTCGGCTGCCGCGCGCACGATCTCGGCCATGGAGACGGTCTCGGTGATGATGAGTTGGACGTCCGCGTCGACGAGGACGTGGGCGACCTGGTCGATGGAGCTGGTCTCGTAGATGGGCACGGGCACGAGGCCGGCCGCCCAGCACGCGAAGTCGAGGAGCGTCCACTCGTAGCGGGTGCGGCTCATGATCGCCACCCGGTCGCCCGGTTCGAGGCCTCGCGCGATGAGGCCGGCGGCGACGGCGTGGACCTCGTCGTAGAACTCGCGCGCCGTGATGGAACGCCACGTGTCACCGATGCCGATCTTGCGCAGGATCAGCGGGTGGGTCGCGCCGCGCTGCACGCGTTCCTTGAGCAGGTGGGGGATCGTTGTGTGCTCGTCGATGCGCACCAGGACGGGGGCGTGCCACTCGAGGGCCTCGGTGGTCGTCTGCGCCTGCGTCGGTGCGTCGTCGTTGGACGAGGCCGGGGTTTCTTCGGCGGTCATGTTTGCTCTCTGGTCGCTGGTCGGTGAGCGCCGCGGGATGGGGCCAGCGGCGCAGCTGTTGCTTCCCCTATCCTACGCGC
>CATYYP010000174.1 GCA_958415245.1 Schaalia odontolytica
CGCCTGCAGGTCGGAGGCGTCGACGATCAGGTCAACCCAGTGGTCGCGGTCGATTGCCATCGCGAGCATGCGGGTGGGGGCGAGCCACGGCTCGGGGGCGCCCTCCTCGGCACTCCACACGGGCAGCGCCGTCAGGTCGGCGAGCTGCGTGGGCGAGGTCAGGGAGCGCGAGCGGGTCTCACGGATGAGGACCAGGACCAGGCCCGCGAAGACACCAACGACGGTCGAGATCAGGATCAGGCGCGCCTTCGAGGGCGAGACCTCGTCGCTCGAGGCCGCGGCCGGGGTGATGACGCGGCCGGCGGTGGCGTGGTAGGGGGCGAGCTGCTCGGCGTCCTTCGCGAGCTTCGTCAGCTCGGTGCGGATCTCGGCGGCACGCGGGTTGTCCTTCGTGTTGCCGTCCTCGTCGGTCAGGGGCTGGAGGGAGGCAAGTTCGGTCTCGAGGGCCTGGATCTGCTCATTGATGCCGGCGGCCATCTCGTCGGCGCGCTGCTCGACGAGGGCGGTGCGCTCGGTCAGGTAGGCGTTGGCGATCGCGTCGGCGGCGTCAACGGCCTGCTGGCGCGTGGGAGCCACGTACTCGATCTTGACGATCGTGCCGTTCGTGTCGCCGGACACCTCCACGTTGGAGCGAAGCTCCTCGGCGGTGACACCATTGCCAAGGCGCGCAGCCGCGACATCGAGGACGGCGGCAGACTTCGCAATGCCCTGCTCGGTCACCATATCCGTCGTATTCGACAGGGAGGCGCGCACGGCGGGAGCCGGGGTGATCGACGGAGACGTCACGGTCATCGACACGGCCGCCGAGTGCGACACGGGGATACCAACGGCGGCTGCAACACCTACGACCAGGCCGGCCACGGTCCCCGCAACGATCGAGGTCCAGCGGCGTGCCAGCGCGTGACGAAGGATCTGCTGGCCGCCCATGGGCGGAGGGGTCAGGATCATGACTGTTCTCCTTGGAGGTGAGAGCGCACCCACGCGGCGCGCGCATTGAGCCGGCGCTCGAGAGCGCGGCGAGACGATGCGGGTCGAGACGCGACCCCCTGAGTGTAGACCTGCACGAAGCGGTCGAGCTCACGCTCGGCCTCGTCGCGAGGAAGCGAAACGAGCGAGACCAGGCGCGGCAGCTCCTGGCCCGTCAGAGACACCGAGAGGTCAGCGAAGACCTGGGCCTGCTCGGGATTCTTCCACGAATCCGAGCGCCACGAGGCGTTTCCGGTGACCTGGCCCGGGTGGATGCGGTACAGCAGACCCCAGGGCGCAATACGGCGGATGCGACCGCCCGCAGATGCCACGCGCATCCACAGGTCGTAGTCCTCGGCGGGAACGCTGCGGTAGCCGCCGACGCGGTCCATGATCTCGCGGGTGGCGAGCATGGTCGGGTGGCACACGGGGTTGGTGAGCAGCAGATGCCAGCCCATGTCCTCGGGCGTGATCTCGTAGGGCATGCGGGGCACCGGGCGGGAGCCGCGCAGCTCGATCATCTGCGTGAAGACCATGTCGTCGCCGCGCTCGATGGCACGCATCGTGCGCTTGAAGCGGCCCTTGAGGGACACGTCGTCTGCGTCCATGCGGCCCACGAGGCGCGAGTCGGTGCGCTCCATGAGCTGGGTGAGGACGCGAGAGACGCCGCCCTCGCCCGGGGTGATGTCCTCGATGCGCAGGCGAGGATCGACCACTCCCCCACGCGACGCGCCGCGGATCGCCTCGCCGACCGTCGAATCCGACGACGAGTCGTTGCCGACGACCAGCTCGGCGTCGCGCGGCATAGCCGCCAGCGTCGATGCCACGGCACGCGTGATCGTGCCCGCCGCGTTACGCGCGGGCAGCAGGACGGACAGCTCAGGCACGGGACTCCCCCTGCTTGGCCGCCTCCTTGGCGGCCTGCTTAGCGGCCGCGTCCAGGGCGCGCAGGTCGCGGAAACGACGGCGCAGCGAAATCGAGGAGTGCGCGACCGCGATAACTGCAAGGAACGTGTAGAGCACCATGAAAGGAACGCCGAAGCCCCACAGCACGAAGGACCAGCACAGCACGCCCGGGTCGGTGGGCAGCAGCACGAAGGAACGCAGGTTCCCGCCGCGCGTCTGCTTGCGGCCCGCCGCGCGCACGAACTGCTCGGCGAGGATCTGGCTCATGAACTGGCCCGACGTTACCCATCCGTAGACGAGCGCGACGACGGCCAGCCACCACGACTCGGGACGGTAGACCATAACCGCAGCGGCGGTGCAGAAGTGGATCGCGGGGGAGCGGAACGCGTCGGCGACATGATCCACCCACTCGCCCGTCTTCGAGGACGCACCCGTGACGCGCGAGACCTGGCCGTCCGCGGAGTCGAACATGAAGCCGACCGCGAGGGCCGTGCCCACGATGAGGCCCGTCCACCATGCCGGCTCACACGCGACGAGGACGATGAGGCCGAGCGTCGAGAAGCACACGGAAATGAAACTGACGAAGTTCGGGGTCCAGCCAAAGGCAGCGCACGCCGCGGCCACGACGCGCGCAGCGCCGCGGTTCACCCAGCGCATGTACGCGGGAACGCCCGCGCCCGGCTTCTGCGCGGCAGCGAGCGCGGAACGGTAAGCGCTAAAACGAGTCCCCCACGAGGAACCCGGCTCAAGCACGACGGGCAGGCTCACTGCGCCTCCCCTTCCGCCTTTTCCGCGTCCTGCGCCGGGGCCTCGTCAGAGAAGTCCTCGGGCGCGATGAAACGGCGCAGCTTCGTCGAGGACGTCGACGGCGTGTACGGCAGGTAAACGACGCGCGCGCCGACCTCGGCCATCACTGCCTCGAGCGCGGCGCCCTTCGTAGTGACCTTCCAGTCGTCACCCTTAAAGAGGACGTCGAAAGGCTGGAGACGCCACGCGAGGCGCTTGTCCTGGTCCAGGTCAACGACAACCGCATCCACGAAACGCAGCGACGACACGAGGTCGCAGCGCTCCTTGAGGGGGATAACCGGGGCGCGGCCCTTCATACGGATGAGGGCCTCGTCCGAGGTTACGCCGACGACGAGGCGATCGCAGCGCTCACGCGCGGCGCGCAGGATGTTGAGGTGTCCCTGGTGGAACATGTCAAAACCCCCGGGCACGTAGCCGGTGATGGGGGTGCGTTGCTGAGTCGTTTCGTCCACGTAACAAGTGTGCCATTTATCAGGTGGTCAATGCGACACTTACCCACTAAATGACCGAAAGATCACGTCCCAACGTTCCCCACCACGTGACAAGACGCTCCGCACAGGGGCGTCATATCGCGTAAATATGACCAGGTGGCCGCACGTCACCTTGTTACAGGTCGCGACACGCCAGCCGGGTGTCACGAGGTCTTCGCGCCGTTCGGACGGTCAGGCTCAGCGTGCGCACGGGCCGCGCCCCGGCCTCGTCTGGACGTTCTTGCGGGGCCGTCAGCGCGAGAAGACGACCGTTCGGTTGCCATTCATGAGGACGCGACGCTCCGCGTGGAAGCGGACGGCCTGTGCGAGGACGCGGCGCTCCACGTCCTGCCCAAGGGCCACCATGTCGGGCGTGGAGTCGGCATGGGAGACGCGGGTGACGTCCTGCTCGATGATCGGGCCCTCGTCGAGATCGGCGGTCACGTAGTGGGCGGTCGCGCCGATCAACTTGACGCCACGATCGTGGGCCTGCGCGTAGGGGCGTGCGCCCTTGAAGGAGGGCAGGAAGGAGTGGTGAATGTTGATGACGCGACCCTGCATGGCGCGGCAGACCTCGTCGGAGAGGATCTGCATGTAGCGCGCCAGGACGACGAGCTCAACGCTTTCGGAGGCGATGAGGTCGAGGAGCTGGCGTTCCGCCTGGGCCTTCGTATCCTTCGTGACGGGGATATTGAGGAAGGGGACGCCGTAGAACTGGGCAACGGGCGCCAGGTCCGGGTGGTTGCCGACGACCGCGATGACGTCGATGGGCAGGCCTTGCGTCTGCTGACGGTACAGGAGGTCGGTCAGGCAGTGACCCACGCGGGAGACCATGATGATGGTGCGCAGCTTGCGGCCCAGGTCGTCGACGCGGTAGGTGGCGTCGAATTCCTCGGCGACACGGACCAGGCCCTCGTCGATCGGTGCGCAACCCTTCGGTGAGTCGACCTCGACGCGCATGAAGAAGGTACCCGTGTCGGGGTCGCCGAACTGCTGAGACTGGATGACATTGCCGCCGGACTCGCCGATCACGCCGGTCACGGCATGCACGATGCCGGGGCGGTCCGGGCAGGACAGGGTCACAACAAGCTGCGCGTTTTCAGTCATAGGAGCCAGTCTAGCCAGGTTCATACCCACTAACGAGGCCGGGGCGCGCTTTGCGGGAGATGCCACGGGGTTGCGCGGGATTGGCGTG
>CATYYP010000175.1 GCA_958415245.1 Schaalia odontolytica
CGAGCTTCGCTCGGCGCGTCGTCTCGAAGCCCGGCCAGGCCCCGCCACCGCCCACGGGCACCGCAGCCAGGCCCTCCACATCGGCGGCGCCTGGCCCGCATCAATGTCGCACGTAATTCCCCTGCGACTGTTTCAGGATTTGAATTGGCATCGTTGGTATTTCAACGTTTCTGAGTGTTGTTGAGGGGCTGGGCCGATCGAATTACGTGCGAGTTTTCTGAGGCGCGGGCATGTGGCTGAGCGTGGCGCGGTTGTCTGAAACTGGTGTCGCCTTTGCTCGCTCGTGCCTGTGTGGGGTTGAAACCGCCATCACCTTTGCGGATGAGAATCGGGCGATTTTGGTGCGCTTTTTGGTTGCAGTGGTGATGGGGGTTTCAGGTTGACCTGCATCAGCGGTCGCAGAGGTGTCATTGGTTTCAATATCGACACGTCACAGCGTCCTGCGCGCGAAAAAGTTCGCCCTGCTCCGCTTGGTTGAGCTGCGAGCGTGACTATATTCGCCCTGCAGGCGAAAAAGTGCCCAAAATTGGCGTTTTATGGCGTGCTGGGCGAGTTTTGTACCGGATCCTGCATCTCGGGCCTCTTGCTGCCGATATGTTCCTCGGTCTGCGGCGCGCCCAGATGCGCACCCTAGATGTAGGGCTCGTACAGGCCCCTAGATCTAGGGCGCACCGCCCGTATAGATCGCCAGTGGGCGCCTCACTCAGACCCCCTGCGACCGCCTTTCCGCATGATTCCAGCCATTTCGCAGAAAATGCCACTCACCCCTATATCTAGGGGCGCTTAGTCGCCAACGACCCCTAGATGTGCGGGTGCGACACGCCCAAGGCCGCCGCCAAAGAGTGTGACGCTCGACATCTTTCAGGTGGTTGGCAGGTGGTTATGCACAGGGTGGTGACGTGCTCGTCCACAGGGTGCACAGGTGTGTGTGGGGGTGTTGGAGGCCCCTAGATGTGCCCGTAGGTTAGTCGCAAACCCCAATGTTTGCGCGCATCTTCGCGCACCTGTGCGGAGGGGGCGACAAACCGCAAAGGCCTCTCTGAGATCCTGACCGCTCGCTCCATCCACAGACCCCTCCTGTCTCGTCCGCAGTCGGGGCGGCGCACACAACATCTAGGGGTCGCTTGCGTGGGCGGCCACGAGGTGTAGTGTTGTCGTGTTCGCGGCGAACGAGCCGCCAGAAAGACAACACAGGATGCCAACGTCCGGCCTCGAGCCGCAAGGAGACACGAACATGTCGATCACCGTCTACTCCAAGCCCCGCTGCCCCCAGTGCGACGCGACCTACCGCGCCCTCGACAAGCAGGGCGTCTCCTACGAGAAGATCGACGTCACCCAGGACGCGGAATCCCTCGCCTTCATTAAGGGCCTCGGCTACCAGCAGGCCCCCGTCGTCGTGGCCGGTGAGGACCACTGGTCCGGCTTCCGCCCCGACCGCATCAAGGCTGTCGCCGCCGCAGCTGCTCCCCTGGCGCTGCAGGCCTGAGTCGCGCCGACAAGTCCCGGCCGCGAGGCCGGGGCTTTCGCGTATCTGGGCGGGGACGAGGCCGGGGCGCACACCTCGGTGGACATAGGGAAATGAGCGGCCAACTGGCCGTGAGGCTCCGCCGCTCACGGCCACATACATACGCCGTCAACGACCACGTGCCCCCGCCGTGTCGGGCGCGTCGACCATCCCACATGGGACACGCGTGCGCGGCAACCCCGCCCGGGCGTCGGGGGTGAGACACTAGAGGCTCAGCATCCCGCCAAGCAGGAAGGATCACCATGGGCATCGTCGTCTACTTCTCGTCGGCGACGGGCAACACCCGCCGTTTTGTCGAAAAGCTCGGCCTCCCGGCGGCGCGAATCCCGTTGCTTCCCAAGGATGAACCCCTGCGCGTGACCGACGAGTACGTGCTCGTCGTGCCCACCTACGGCGGCGGCAATCTCAAGGGAGCGGTGCCCAAACAGGTCATCAAGTTCCTCAACGACCCCGACAATCGGGCCCTGTGTAGGGGCGTCATCTCGTCGGGAAACACTAACTTCGGCAAGGCCTACTGCATCGCGGGCGACATTATCGCGGCTAAGCTGGGGGTCCCCCACATGTATAAGTTCGAGCTCCTCGGTACGCCCGAGGACGTCTCCAGAGTTCGCGAAGGACTGGAACAGTTTTGGCAGAAAACTACACCGACACAGGCGTAGAGGAAGCTCCCTCCCCGGAGCTGGACTACCACGCGCTGAACGCGCAGCTTAACCTGTACGACGCGAACGGACACATCCAGTTCGACGCGGACCGTGCGGCGGCTCGCCAGTACTTCCTCCAGCACGTCAACCAGAACACGGTGTTCTTCCATGACCTGGAAGAGAAGCTGAAGTACCTGGTGGACGAGGGCTACTACGAGAAGCACGTCCTGGATCAGTACGACTTCGCGGACATCAAGGAGCTGTACAAGCAGGCCTACGCGCACAAGTTCCGCTTCCCGACGTTCCTGGGCGCGTTCAAGTACTACACGTCGTACACGCTCAAGACCTTCGACGGTAAGCGCTACCTGGAGCGCTTCGAAGATCGCGTCGCCATGGTGTCCCTGTACCTGGCGCGCGGCGACATCGAGCTGGCTCGTAGCTTCGTCGATGAGATCATGACGGGCCGCTTCCAGCCGGCCACCCCGACCTTCCTCAACGCCGGCAAGGCGGCGCGCGGCGAGCTGGTCTCCTGCTTCCTGCTGCGCATCGAGGACAACATGGAGTCGATCGCGCGCGGCATCAACTCCGCGCTGCAGCTGTCCAAGCGCGGCGGCGGCGTCGCCCTGCAGCTGACGAACCTGCGTGAGTCGGGCGCCCCGATCAAGAAGATCCAGAACCAGTCCAGCGGTGTCGTGCCCGTCATGAAGCTTCTCGAGGACTCCTTCTCCTACGCGAACCAGCTGGGTGCGCGTCAGGGCGCGGGCGCTGTGTACCTGCACGCGCACCACCCGGACATCATGCAGTTCCTGGACACCAAGCGTGAGAACGCGGACGAGAAGATCCGCATCAAGACGCTGTCCCTGGGCGTCGTCATCCCGGACATTACGTTCGAGCTGGCCCGCAAGAACGAGGACATGTACCTGTTCAGCCCCTACGACGTGGAGCGCGTGTACGGCGTGCCCTTCTCCGAGATCTCGGTGACGGAGAAGTACCACGAGATGGTGGACGACGGCCGTATCCACAAGCGCAAGATCAACGCTCGTCGTTTCTTCCAGACGATCGCGGAGATCCAGTTCGAGTCCGGCTACCCCTACATCGTTTTCGAGGACACGGTGAACAAGGCGAACCCGATCAAGGGTCGCATCACCATGTCGAACCTGTGCTCGGAGATCCTGCAGGTGTCCGAGGCTTCGACCTACAACGACGACCTGTCCTACGCCCACGTCGGCAAGGACATCTCCTGCAACCTGGGCTCGCTCAACATTGCGAAGACCATGGATTCCCCGGACTTCTCGAAGACGATTGAGATGGCGATCCGCGGCCTGACGGCCGTCTCGGACCTGTCGGATATCGGCTCGGTGCCGTCGATCGCCCGCGGCAACGCGATGAGCCACGCGATCGGCCTGGGTCAGATGAACCTGCACGGTTACCTGGCGCGCGAGCACGTTCACTACGGGTCCGAGGAGGCTCTGGACTTCACGAACATGTACTTCATGACGGTCCTGTTCGAGGCGATCAAGGCCTCGTGCAAGATCGCGCGCGAGCGCGGCGAGACCTTCGAGGGCTTCGAGGAGTCGAAGTACGCGTCGGGCGAGTTCTTCCGCAAGTACATTGACGAGGAATGGGCCCCCACCACGGACAAGTGCCGTGAGCTGCTCGCCGCCTCGTCGATCAAGGTCCCGACCCAGGCGGACTGGGAGGCCCTGGCGGCCGACGTCGCCAAGTACGGTATGTACAACCAGAACCTGCAGGCCGTGCCTCCGACGGGTTCCATCTCGTACATCAATAACTCGACGTCGTCGATTCACCCGATCGTGTCCCGCGTGGAGATCCGCAAGGAAGGCAAGATCGGCCGCGTCTACTACCCGGCGCCGTACATGACGAACGAGAACCTGGAGTACTACCAGGACGCGTACGAGATCGGCCCGGAGAAGATCATCGACACCTACGCGGTGGCCACCCAGCACGTGGATCAGGGCCTGTCGCTCACGCTGTTCTACCCGGATACGGTGACGACCCGTGACCTGAACAAGTCCTACATCTACGCGTGGAAGAAGGGCATCAAGACCCTGTACTACATGCGCCTGCGCCAGATGGCCCTGGAGGGCACGGAGGTCGAGGGCTGCGTGTCCTGCATGCTGTGACGTGACGCCCGTTTGTCGGGTGGTGCGGGGG
>CATYYP010000176.1 GCA_958415245.1 Schaalia odontolytica
CCTACAGCCACGTCACCCCCGACTTTGTCGGCGCATCCGTCGCGTGGCTGCGTGACCTCGTCGGCACGGACGCCCTCATCGGCGATGAGACCCGCAACGTGCGCATTCCCACCGGCGTTGGCGCGCTGCGCCCCACCTGCCTGATCCCGCCCTCCATGGAGGCCGGCATCCCCCAGACGGGCGCCCGCTACGCCATCGTCGGACTGACGCGCTTCAAGGACTTCTACCCCGGCCTCGTCGCCGAGAACCTGACGCGCCAGAACGGCCCCGACGGCGCCCCGATCAAGGCGCGCGCCCTGTCCGTCGACTACGTCGTGCGCGAGGGTGAGGTCGACTCGACCGGCACCAACCACGCGCGCAGCCTCGACCGCGAGGAGAACCGCGCGCGCCTGGCAGACCAGATCCGCCCGCTCCTCGAAGACGGAGAGATCGTCGGCCTGCCCGCCGTCCTCGGCCTCGACGACCCGAATGCATGGCGTGACCTCGCAGATAAGCTCGGACACCCCGTCTTCGAGATCCCGATCCAGCCCCCGTCGGTGCCCGGCATGCGCCTCAACGCGCTGCTCACCCGCATCGCCTCCGACAAGTGCCGCGTCATCCTCGGATCCCCGATCAAGGCCGTGCACACGGCAGACGGACGCGTGAGCGCCGTCGAGTACGCCAGTGCGGGACGCTCCACGATCGTGGAAACCCGATCCCTCATCCTGGCCGCCGGCGGCTTCGAATCCGGCGCCCTCGACATGGACTCCTACGGCACCGTGCGCGAGACCGTCTGCGGGCTACCCGTCATGGGCGCCTCCGGACAGCTCCTGCACGCCGACTTCTGGGGCGAGGACCAGCCCCTCTTCCTGGCCGGCCTCGCCGTCGACGACAACATGCGCGTCCTGAACGAGGAAGGCGCGCCCGTGTGCCCGAACCTGTACGCGGCCGGAGGCAACCTGGCCGGCGCCACCCGCTGGCGCGAAAAGAGCGGCGAAGGAATCGCGCTGGCCAGCGCGCTCGCGGCCGTCGACTCGATCGTGGAGGAACTGAAATGACCCTCGAAATGTCAACGCTGATGGGACCGGGCGTGGAGGAAGAGGACGTCTTCGCCCTGAGTGGTGACGCCGCGCTGCGCGCGAGCCTCGACTCGTGCGTCAAGTGCACGATCTGCGAGACCCAGTGCCCCGTCATGCGCGTCACCGACCTGTTCGCCGGCCCCAAGTACTCCGGCCCGCAGGCCGAGCGCTTCCGCAAGGACGGGCAGATGGTGGACAAGTCCATCGACTACTGCTCCTCGTGCGGCACCTGCTCGCTCGTGTGCCCCCAGGGTGTGAAGGTCACCGAGATCATCCACCACCGCCGTACCGCCATGAAGGAAGCGCACGGCATTCCGCTGCGCGACCGCCTCATCGGCCGCACCTCCCTGATCGGCACCATGATGACCCCGGTCGCCCCCATCGCGAACTGGGCGCTCGACGTCAAGCCCATTCGCCTGGCGATGGAGGCCTTCATCGGCGTGCACCGCTCGGCCCCCATGCCGCGCGCCTACGGCCGCACCTTCGAGTCCTGGTTCAAGAAGCACAAGCCGCTGCCGAACTCGGGCACGCGCGGCCAGGTGATCTTCTTCCACGGAGGCGCCGGCCAGTACTTCGCGGTCGAGCCCACGATCCACTCGGTCATGGTGCTCGAGCACCTGGGCTACGAGGTCCTGGTGCCCAAGCACGGCTGCTGCGGCCTGGCCCTGCAGTCCAACGGCCTGTACGACGACGCGCGCAAGTACGTCTCGAAGCTGACCAACGACCTGCGCAGCGTCAACCGTGACGCCCCGATCATCTCCGCGTCGGGCTCGTGCGGTGGCATGCTGCGCCACGAGGCCCACGAGATCCTCGAGATGGACACCCCGGAGCTGCGCGACGTGGGTAGTCGGACGTGGGACATCAGCGAGTTCTTGCTGCACCTGTACGACAAGGGCGAGCTGGACACGAACTTCCAGCGTATCGACGTCACAATCCCGTACCACGCCCCCTGTCAGGTCAAGTCCCAGGGTCTGGGCAAGCCGGCGATCGAGCTCATGAGCCTAATCCCCGGCGTGACCGTGAAGGATTCCGAGCAGCCCTGCTGCGGTATCGCGGGCACGTACGGCATGAAGAAGGAGAAGTACGCGATCGCCCAGGCCGTGGGTGCCCCCGTCTTCGACTTCATCAAGCAGGTCAACGCCGAGCTGGCAGCCTGCGACACGGAGACGTGCCGCTGGCAGCTGCGCACGGCCACGGGCGCGAACGTCGTCCACCCGATCTGGCTGATCCACAAGGCATACGGCCTGCCCAACGGCTGAGACGAAGCGGAGTATCCCCGGGTGTGCACGATGGCGCGTACCCGGGGGTATTACTGTTGCCCTATGAGCAATTCTCACCGCGTCGTCGTCACTGGAGCCTCCACCGGAATTGGGCAGGCCACCGCCCGCCTGTTGGCGCAGAGGGGGTGGAGGGTTGTCGCCGTGGCCAGGCGCCGCGAGCGCCTGGAGGCCCTCGCCGCTGAAATTGGCTGCGAATACTGGGCGGCCGACCTTACCGATGAGGCGCAGGTGGAGGAGATGGCCGCGCACATCCTGGAGGGTGGCCCTGTGGATGCGGTCGTTAACAATGCTGGCGGAGCCATCGGCGTGGATCGTGTGGCGGAGGGAGATCCGGCCAGGTGGAGCGCGATGTTTGAGCGTAACGTGCTCACCGCCCTGCACTGCTCGCGTGCGTTCTTGCCGGGGATGCGCGAGCGCGGGGGAGACCTCGTGTTCCTGACCTCGACCGCCGCCCACGACACCTACCCGGGTGGCGGCGGGTATGTCGCCGCCAAGCACGCCGAGCGCATTATCGCGAACACACTACGCCAGGAGCTGGTGGGCGAACCCGTGCGCATCATCGAGATCGCGCCGGGCATGGTGCGCACCGAGGAGTTTTCCCTCAACCGCCTCGGCTCGAAGGAGGCTGCCGACCGCGTCTACGAGGGCGTTGCCGCTCCTCTCGTCGCCGAAGATGTCGCCGAGGCGATCGTGTGGACCCTGGAGCGCCCCTCCCACGTCAACATCGATTCAATGATCGTCCGCCCGGTTGCGCAGGCGACGAACACGCTCGTGGCGAGGGATACTGCCGGAGCGTAGTACCGCTGTGAGCTGACAAATAAATCAAACCTCAAAAGGTGATGTGCGACACCTGTTATTTCATAGCGTTTTCACAGTCTCGCCATAACGTCCGCTTATGTGTCGCTCCTAATCTGCGAAGCAATGATGCACAAATCAGCAGAAAGGAGCGTCCCCATGGCGGACGACAACAAGAACCTGGCAGGTGACACCGAGCGCACCTCGATCCTGCCCCAGTCGGAGGCGCAGGCCGCGGAGCAGACCGAAGTCCTGCCCACGCACGTGGCGCAGGCGGAAACGGCGCAGATGCCTCCCGTCGCCCAGGAGGAAACCAGCAATGCGTTTGCTGGTACGCCCCTGGAGTCGGTCGCGCACTCTTCTTCCGACGAGCATTCGCAGGACGAGGCCGTGGCGGCTAGCGCTGCGACAGTCGAGCCTGCAACGAAGAAGACCTCGTGGGGCAAGCGCGCGGCCATCGCCGGTGCCGCAGCCGCGGTGCTGTCTGTCGGCTTCGGCGCGGGCATCATCACGCATGCAGCCGTCATGGGTGATGGTCAGGACTTCTATGAGCAGGGCTACGAGGACGGTGTCAGCGACCAGGGATACGGCGACGAGGACGAGGATTTCGGCCCCGGCAATGGCCAGCAAGGTCCGGGTGACCAGCAGCAGGGTCCGGGTAATGGTCAGCAGCAGGGCCCTGGCGGTCAGCAGGGGCCGGGTAATGGCCAGCAGGGGCCGGGCGGTGAGCAGGGCGATACCGGTAGTGCCCGCCCGGGACCTCCCCCGGAGGGAGGCCGAGGCCCCGGCAGCAAGAATGGAAGCCAGGGCAGTGTGGACACCTCCACCCAGGGCGAAGGAACGACCACCAGCTGAGCGATGAGGGCGCGCGAGACGACATCCGTCTCGCGTGCCTTTATGCGAGTGTGGCCGCCAGGGTCGAGACTGCCACGCACACGAGGAGCGCCGCAAAGACCAGGCCGAGCACCCGGTTCGAGACTCTCTTGGTGAGCTTGGCTCCCACGATGCCGCCTCCCATCGATGCCGCGGTGAAGAGCGCGACCATGACCCCGGCCTCGGCGGTGATCGTCAGTGTGCCCGCGAGAGTGCGCGAGGCTAGCCCGAAGGCGGCGGTGATCATCATGACCAGCAGGGATGTCGCCGAGGCCCGCTTCATTGGGTATCGCAGTGCCAGGTGCAGCGCGGGCACGATCGCGA
>CATYYP010000177.1 GCA_958415245.1 Schaalia odontolytica
CTGTGGAGCGGCAACGTCATGTGGACCCCGGGCGGTGCCGTCCTCATCGACCCCGCCGCGCAGGGCGGCCACGCGGAGGAGGACCTCGCGGCCCTCGCGGTCTTCGGCTGCCCGCACTACGAGCGGATCCTCGCCGCCTACAACGAGGCCTCGCCCCTGGAGGACGGCTGGCGCGAGCGCGTCGCCCTCCACCAGATGCACATCATCATGATCCACTGCGCCGTCTTCGGGCGCTCCTACGTGCCCGAGGCCATGGCGATCGCCCGCAGGTACGTATAGACCACGCCTCCCACCGCGAACCCGCACGCGCATGCGTGGAGACGAGGAGGGAGGCGTGGTATCGCTCGAAGGCAGAGATTCTCAGGCGCGAGCGTCGTAGTGCTGCAGACCAGAGTCCTCTCGCGAGCCGCCCTGGCCGTCGCCCACATCGTGGTAGTCGTGGATCCACTCCAGGCGGCGCACCCACTTGACCATCTTGTAGCCGTGCTGGGAATCGGCGCGCAGGCGTAGGGGGCCGCCGTAGACCTCGGGCAGAGGCTCGTCGTTCATGCCCCAGGCGAGGATGCACTCATCGTCGTCGATCATCGACGGATCGATGCACTCGTAGTAGGGCTCGGTCGGGCGCCTCGTCCTCATGAACGCGACGCCCACCCCCTACGACGGGCGCGCCGACCTGATCATCCGCGAGCCCATCGGCCGCGTCTTCGCGCAGATCCAGGGGCACGTGTGAGCAGGCGCCACAGTGCGGCCAGAGTAAGTGGCGGCGTGAGGCAGTTTCGCACCCGGTGCCCACAGCGCTGACTCACGCAACAGCACCCGCTCGCCCCACTGCGCCGCCAGCGCCCATCGATAGGCCCTGGGCGGCGGGACATCACATGGATCAGCCCGCCGCCCTTGGGATTCTGGGACGCCCCGAGCCGCGGCCTACTGCTACCCCTCCTTCCCGTCGTCCATCTTGCCGTCGTCCATCTTGCCGTCGTCCATCTTGCCGTCGTCCATCTTCCCGTCGTCCATCTTCCCGTCGTCCATCTTGCCGTCGTCCATCTTCCCGTCGTCCATCCCCCCCTTCATGCCATCGCCCGACATCGAGTTCTCCATCTTCGTGTCCTGCGTCATCGACGGCGACGACGGGTTCTCCATCTTGTCGTTGGCGGAGTTCCCGCAGGCCGCCAAACCAGCGGCGAAGACGACGGACAGGGCGGCTGCCAGAGCCGCGCGGTGAATACTCATTGCGTGATTCCTTCTGTTGATGGGCGCTCCGTTAGCGCCTTCACCCTCCTATTCGGCGCGAACAGCGCCACGGATCACCCAGCAATCAGTGACATACGACACACGACATCCGCTGATCCACGACTGCGACTGCGACGAATCAGGAGTAGCACCACACGAAAGGAGCATCATGACAACCCTGGTCCTCATCGGATTCCTCGGTGGCCTCATCACGGGCATCTCCCCGTGCATCCTCCCCGTCCTCCCCGTCATCTTCATGGCGGGTGGCGCCGCTTCGGCGCGCCCCTCCCTTTCCTTCGCTGTTGCTCCGGGCACCGGCATCTCCCTCGGGGGGACTTCCGGCGCACAGGAAGACCACCGCGCGACACGGCCAGTGCCCCGCGCCCCCTCGAAATGGCGGCCCTACCAGGTCGTCGCGGGACTGGTCCTCAGCTTCACAGCATTCACGCTGCTCGGCTCGACACTGCTCACGGCGCTCCACCTGCCCCAGAACTTCATCCGGTGGGCCGGGGTGGTCCTGCTGGTCCTCATCGGTGTGGGCATGATCGTCCCACGGTTCATGCACGTCCTGGAGAAGCCCTTCGCCGTGTTCTCCAAGGCCGGTAGGCGCACGGGGACCAACGGCTTCGGCCTGGGCATCGTCCTCGGCGCCGCCTACGTGCCCTGCGCGGGACCCGTACTGGCGGCGGTGATCGTCGCCGGCTCCACCGGCCGCATCGGGGCCGACACCGTGGCCCTGGCGCTCTCCTTCGCCGCGGGCACAGCGATCCCCCTCCTGGCCTTCGCCCTAGCGGGGCGCCGCCTCACCGAGCGCGTCTCCGCGTTCAGCCGCCACCAGCGGCGCGTGCGCATCGCCGCGGGCGCCACCGTCCTGGCGTTGGCCGCCGGGATCGTCACCGACTTGCCCGCCGTTCTCCAAAGGGCGCTGCCCGACTACACGTCAGCGCTGCAGCGCAGCGCCGATCCGGGTCTGAGCAGGGGCGAAGGCCAGCGCTCAGCCTGCGTCGACGGCGCGACGACCCTGGCGGACTGTGGCGCGCTCCCCTCCTTGAAACCCACCGCGTGGCTCAACACGGACGGCGGGGCGGCCCCCCAGGGCAGTGGAGCGACCCTGGTCGACTTCTGGGCGTACTCGTGCATCAACTGCCAGCGCTCCATTCCCGGGATCGAAAGGCTTTACGAGGCGTACCACCCCTACGGGCTCCAAGTCATCGGCGTCCACTCCCCCGAGTACGCCTTCGAGAAGGAGACCGCGAACGTCCAATCCGGGGGCGACAAGCTGGGCATCACCTACCCGATCGCCGTCGACTCCGACCTGGAGACCTGGACGGATTTCGACAACCACTACTGGCCCGCCCAGTACCTGGCGGACGCGCACGGGCAACTGCGCTACACGCACTTCGGAGAGGGCGGCGAGGCGACCCTGGAGTCACTGATCCGCCGGCTCCTGGCCGACCAGGGCAACGCGCTGCCCGACCCGCTCTTCACCGACGACGGCGTCGAAGGAGTGGCCTTTCACCGCACGCCCGAGACCTACTTGGGCCACGAACGTGCAGCAAGCTTCGCGGGGACGGAGGCCTACTCCGCCGGGACGCGCGACTACGCGGCCCCGGCCTCGTTAGGCGCGGACCGCTTCGCCCTGCAGGGACGGTGGACCATCGGCGCCCAGTCGATCAGCCCCGACGACGACGAGGCGGAACTGCGCCTCATGTGGCGCGGACGCCGCGTGGACCTGGTGGTCTCGGGTGAGGGCGACCTCACCTGGGAGATGGACGGCCAGTCCCACACCCAGCATGTGAGCGGCACCCCGAACTCGATGACGCTGGTGAGCGGGGACACCGATTCCTCAGGGCTGCTCACCGTCACGGCCAGCAAGGGTTTGGCGCTCTACTCCTTCACCTTCGGGTGACGGCTTGGCCGCGGAGGAACAGGTGGCCTTCGCGGCGCCGCCCCGGCGGAGACCCCGCCCGGCGCCGGGCGACCCCCGGCACCGGGCGCCACGGCGTTCTATCATGAGCACCGTGAATGACACCGCCGCACGCGACCTGGGCCGCGAAGACCTGCAGTTGGTCGCCGAAGGGGACAAACGGGCGTTCGCGAGGCTCTACGATGCCTGGGCGCCCACGCTCTTCGCGCTCATCAGCTGCGTCCTCAAGGACCGCGCCCAAGCAGAAGAGGTCCTGCAGGACACGTTCCTCCACGTGTGGAGGCGCGCCCCCTCTTACGACCCCGGCCGCGGCAGCGTCCGCGCCTGGCTCACCACCATCGCCCGCAGGCGGGCCATCGACCGGGTGCGCTCGGCCCAGGCGGCGCGCGACCGCGAACTCGCCTCGCCCCCGGACGTGGACTGGGACCAGACGGCGGAGGAGGCGGAGTCCCGCATCGCGGGCGGAGACGTCCGCCGCGCGCTCGGCTCCCTGGGGGAGCCGCACAAGACCGTCATCCTCCTGTCGTACTTCGGGGGACTGAGCCATTCGAGGATCGCCGACGCGACGGGACTGCCGCTCGGCACCGTGAAAAGCACGATCCGCCAGGCCCTCGCCCGCCTGCGCACCATCTTGGAGGAACGATGAGCGACCACATCTTCGACGACGACGAGACCGCTGCCCGCCTCGGCGCCTCCCTCGCCCCCGTCGAGCCGTCGGCGCGCGTGCGCGACGCCCTCCTGGCCGCGATCGAGGAGGTCGAGCAGGAGCGGCGGACGGGGGCCCCTGAGGAGGCCGCAGCGGAGGACGGCCCCGGCGCCGGCCCGCGCCTCGTCCGCATGGCGGCGCCCACTGCGGCGGGGGCAGGATCAGAGGCGTGCTCCGGCTCCGGGGTGGCGGCCGAGACCGGGGCGGACTCCGGATCCGGAAGCCGCGGAGGTGCCCACGGGAAGGCCCCCGCGCGCGACCGCAGGGCCATCCCCATGTTCGCGCGCGTCCTCGGCGCGGCGGCTGCGGCGGTCGCGCTCTTCGCAGCGGGGATCGGCGTGGGCCGGTGGACCACGATGACCTCAATGGAGTCCACCAGTCACTACGCCGCCCTCAACCAGGCGCAAGACGTACGGCGCTCCACCGACACCATGCCCGACGGGCACGTTGTCACCCTCACCTGGTC
>CATYYP010000178.1 GCA_958415245.1 Schaalia odontolytica
CTCTCTCGCATCGGCGGACGCCGCGAGCCGCACGCGCCGGCCCACGCGGGTGGGCCGACCCGGCCACACGGAGGCCCGCGCAGAGCGTAGGGGAGCGGACGAGGCCGGAAGCCCAGCGAGGACCAGGGCGAGCGCCCCGCCGTCCCAGCCCAGGCGGCGCCGGCGTGCCCGCCACCCCAGGGCAACGGAGGCGATGATCGCGACCAGCGCAACGCCCGCGCAGGTCGGCGCGAGCACGGAGGGCGTCGAGACGGACGAGCGCAGCCTCCACAGCAGAAAACCTCCCATGACGAGCACAGAGATCAACGGAGCGCCCCGCAGGAGAGACGATCCCGTCAGCGATCCCCGGCCTCGTCCGGAAGATGCGGGCCAGGCCAGGCGCCGAGGCCGCCCCCGCACCTCGAAGACGTCTTCCCCCAGGCGGATGCGGGTCCCCGCAGGGAGAGGGCGGGAGTCCCGATGGCGGCGCCATAGGGGGAGCCGAGCGCGTACACGCACGGGGGACGCGCCGGGGGACACGCGCAGGACTGCCCGGCCTCCCCGCGTCGAGAATCGGAGGTGCTCTCGAGCAACGGACGCGCACGTCAGCGGCACGTCCCCCGCTCGACCGACCGCGCCGGGGGCGAGCACGACGCCGACGTCCGGGCCCGCGACACAGGCCAGGTGAACGTCGGCTCGCAAGGCCGATCGGGCGAGGCAACCGGAATCCTTCATGCACCAACGATCCCCCTGCGCTCGCGGCCGATCAAGCGACGTGAGAAGCCCTGTGGATAACCCGAGGCACTCGCGTGCCCCTGTGGATAACGGTGCCACAGGCCCGTGTGGCTATGACCACCTCCGCCGCCCAAGCGCCCCGCCCGCCGGTCCACCAGCCTCGTCGAATGCAAGAATGGACCCCATGGCTGACTCCACGTTCGAGACGACCCGCGACCGCTACAACGACCTCGTGACACGCATCAACGAGGCGCGCGCCGCCTACTACGACCGTGATTCGCCGACGCTCGCGGACGCGGACTATGACCGCATGTACCGCGAGGTCGAGCAGATCGAGGAGCGCTACCCGCAGCTGCGCGGCGCCGACTCGCCCACAATGAGCGTGGGCGGCAGCGTCGACTCCGGTTTCTCCGAGGTGCGCCACCTCGCTCAGATGATGTCCCTCGACGACGTGTTCTCCCTCGAGGAGCTTGCCGGGTGGGAGACCCGCATGGCCGAGGCCACCGGCATCTCCGACCTCGAGATGACGACCGAGGTCAAGGTCGACGGCCTCTCCATCAACCTCCTGTACGAGAACGGCCGCCTCGTGCGCGCTGCGACCCGAGGCGACGGCTACGTCGGTGAGGACGTGACCGCTAACGCCCGGACGATCAAGTCGATTCCGCAGACCCTGACCGGCACCGTGCCCACGCGCATTGAAGTGCGCGGTGAGGTCTATTTCCCGGTCGCCGACTTCGCCGCATTCAACGAGGCCCGCGTCGAGGCCGGAGAAAAGACCTTCGTCAACGCGCGCAACGCCGCCGCCGGCTCACTGCGCCAAAAAGACCCGGCCGAGACCGCCAAGCGCCCCCTCGCGATGGTTGCGCACGGTATCGGCTTCGTCGAGGCCGGAGATGAGTTCACCGAACCGACCACTCAGATGGGCTGGTACGAGCAGCTGCGCGACTGGGGCCTGCCCGTCTCGCCCTACACCCGCGTGCTGACGGGCCGCGAGGCCATCGAAGAGCGGATCGCCGAGATCGGCGCGGACCGCCACGGCCTCGTCCACGAGATCGACGGCGTCGTCGTCAAGATCAACGACCTGGACCTGCAGCGTTCCCTCGGCTCGACCTCGCGCACCCCGCGCTGGGCCGCTGCCTACAAGTTCCCGCCCGAAGAGGTCCACACTCGCCTGCTCGACATCCGCGTCCAGGTGGGGCGAACGGGCCGCGTCACCCCCTACGGCGTCATGGAATCCGTGCTGGTTGCGGGCTCGAACGTCGCGCGCGCAACTCTGCACAACGCCCAGGAAGTCGCCCGCAAGGGCGTCCTCATCGGCGACCTCGTCGTCCTGCGCAAGGCCGGCGACGTCATCCCCGAGATCGTCGCCCCCGTCGAGGACGCGCGCAACGGCTCCGAGCGCCCCTTCGTCATGCCTACCGAGTGCCCCTCCTGCGGGACGACGCTCGTCCAGGAAAAGGAAGGCGACGTCGATCTGCGCTGCCCGAACAAGGGTTTGTGCCCCGCGCAGATCACCGAGCGTCTCGCCCATGTCGGCGCCCGATCCGCCCTGGATGTGGAGGGCCTCGGCGACGAGTCCGCGCTCGCCATGACCCAGCCCGAAAACGACCGCGACGAGGTGGCGGCCGCCCTGGTCGCCGGCCACAGCGTCACGCTGGAGGACGGCACCGTCCTCACCCTTGAGGGCGGCCGCGAGCTGCCCCACGGCGAGCAGATCACCCGCGCCGAGGAACTCCTGCCCGCCCCGCAGGCACCCGCCCTGCGCACGGAGGCCGCGCTCTTCGACCTGCGCGCCGAGGACCTGCGCGACGTCATGGTGTGGAAGCCCGTCAAGAAGAAGGGCGAGGAAACCGGGGACTGGAAGCAGGTCCGCTACTTCTGGACGAAGGCCTACAAGCCCCGCAAGCTGCGCGGACAGACCGTCTTCGAGCCCATCGAGCCCAGCGTGTCCAAGGGAACCGAGAAGATGCTCGCCGAGCTGAACAAGGCCAAGAGCCAGCCCCTGGCGCGTGTCCTCGTCGCCCTGTCCATCCGCCACGTCGGCCCCACCGCGGCCCGCGCGCTGGCAGAGAAGTTCCTGACGATGGACGCCCTGCGCGCCGCCTCGGTCGAGGAACTCTCCGCCGTCGAGGGCGTGGGCGAGGAAATAGGACGATCCCTGCGTGACTGGTTCACGGTCGACTGGCACCTGGAGGTGCTGGAGGCGTGGGCGCGCGCGGGCGTGCGCATGGCCGACGAAGCGCCCGAGCCGGCGTCGGACGTGCTTGCTGGTCTGACGATTGTCGTCTCGGGCGCGATGCCCGGATACGACCGCGAGGGCGCCAAGGAGGCGATTACCTCGCGCGGAGGAAAGGCGGCGGGCTCGGTCTCGAAGAAGACCTCGCTCGTGGTCGCAGGCCCGGGCGCGGGTTCGAAGGCTGCGAAGGCCGAGGCCCTGGGCGTCCCCGTCATCACCGAGCAGCAGTTCGCGGACCTCCTCGAGGGAGGCCTGGCGGCCGTCGGCCTGTAACGAGGCCGGGGCTCAGACGAGGGGCTCCAAGGGGCCCAGCAGCACCTCGCCGACGCGGGTGAGGGTTGAGCGCTTCTCCCATTCGTCGATCGTCAGGCGGCGGGCCGTCGTCAGGTCGTTTGCGAAAATCTCCTCCATGCGCGCAGCCAGCGGGCGCGAGAAGAACTGCAGGCACACCTCGTAGTTGCCGCGCATCGACAGGCGGTCGATGTTCGCCGTGCCGATCGTCGACCAACGCCCGTCCACCGTCATCGTCTTGGAGTGGACCATCGCGTGACGGTACAGCCAGATCTCCACGCCCTCGCGCAGCAGCTCGCCGTAGTAGGGGCGCGCCACCCAGTCCGCCAGGATGTGGTTGGAATACTCGGGGATCAACACCTGGACGCGCACGCCGCGGCGGGCGGCGGCGATTAGGGAACCGAGGACCTCTCGGTCGGGGATGAAATACGCCGTCGTGATGAGCACGCGGTCGGTCGCGCGCTCGATCGCGTCGATGTACATGCCGCGGATCGGGAAGAGGAGGTAGTGCGGCAGGTTGAACTGCGCGGTCACGTCCGCGCTCCACGCGCGCGCACCCTGATCCGGTAGCTCGGGGCTGGTTGCGGGGCGGAAGTGGTTCCAGAAGTCGACGAAGCCGTTTTCCAGCTCCCACACGGCCTCGCCCGTGATGCGCACGTGGGTGTCGCGCCACTCGTTCGCAAACGGATCGCCAATGTTGTAGCCGCCCACGAAGCCGACCTCGCCGTCGACCACGAGAATCTTGCGGTGATCCTGGCCCGTGCGACGAATGTTCAGGGTGAAGAAGCCCGAGCGCAGCGTCGGGAACTTACGCACGTGCAGATTCGGCATCACGGGGAACTTGTAGAAGCGCGGATCCTGGTTGAGGACGCCGAAGCCGTCCCACACGCAGAACACCTCGACGCCGCGCTCGGCGGCGGCGATGAGTGCGTCCTTAAATCGTTGTCCCCAGCGGTCTGAGCGCCAAATGAAGGTCTCGAAATAAATGTGATGCGTTGCCCCTTCGATGGCCTCCAGCATGTCCGCGTACAGGGAGGTTCCCTCCGTGTACGTGCGCGCCACGGTGCCGCCGATCTGCGTGTCGG
>CATYYP010000179.1 GCA_958415245.1 Schaalia odontolytica
CGGGTCAGGAGGGGGTCGACCAGGTGGCTGAGACGCGCGAGGCGGTCCGCGAACCTGGTACCCGCCAGGGCGATACCCTCGGGGTTGCGCGCGCCCCACTGGGCGGGCAGGAAGGACACGAAGAGCAGCTGCAGGGCCGCGATCACCAACACCGCAATGAGGGCGACCGCCCACCACGGCAGGCGGGTATCGACCAGGATGATCGTGCCCATGACGGCGAAGACGACCTGCCAGAAGGTACGGAAGGCGCGCAGTGACAGCAGGGTGCGCTGGCGGTGATCGACGAGGCCGTAGAGCATGCGCGCGTTCCGGCGCTCTTCCTCGATGAGGTCCTCGACGCCGGCCAGGGTCAGGCGCTGGACGGCCTGCTCGACGCTCTGGGCGACAGACGCGGACACCAGGGCGACGACCGCGAGAACCAAGAGCGCCACGGAGGGCACATCCAGGATCGGCGAGGCCGGGGACGCCTGCAGGGGAAGGATCATCGGGTGGCCAGGAAGGTCAGCAGGAGCTTGCGCTGGAGCGCGAACATGACCTCACGCTCGGCGTCGGTCGCATGGTCGTAGCCCAGGAGGTGCAGCATGCCGTGCGTGGCCAGGAGGAGCATCTCCTCGGCGGCGCTGTGGCCGGACTCGGCAGCCTGGCGGGCGGCGACCTGCGGGCAGATGCAGATGTCACCGAGCATGCCGGGCGGCGTGGGGTGATCTGCAGTGCCGGGGCGCAGCTCGTCCATGGGGAAGCTCATGACGTCGGTGGGGCCGGGAAGGTCCAGCCAGCGCACGTGCAGGTCTTCCATCGGTTCAGGCTCGATGAAGATGATGTTAACTTCCGCGTCTGAGCTGACGTGCATCTGGTCGAGCACATAGTCGGCCAGCGCGGAAAACTCGGCTTCGTTGATCTCGTAGTCGGTCTCGTTGATGACCTCGGTCATGACGTGTACTCCCTGCGTGCGGTGTTGTGGCTACGCGCGCGTGCGCGACGCGCGGCGTTTCGATCGTCAAAGCGCTGGTAGGCATCAATGATCGCGCCGACCAGCTCGTGGCGCACGACGTCGGCGCTGGTCAGGTGACAGAACTCGATGTCGTCAATGTCGCCGAGGATGTTTTCGACGACGGACAGGCCCGAAGTCTGGCTGCCGGGCAGGTCGATCTGCGACGCGTCGCCCGTGACGACGACCTTGGAGCCGAAACCCAGGCGGGTGAGGAACATCTTCATCTGGCCGACCGTCGTGTTCTGGGCCTCGTCCAGAATGATGAAGGAGTCGTTGAGGGTGCGTCCGCGCATGTACGCCAGGGGCGCGACCTCGATCGTTCCGGCGGCCATGAGCTTGGGCAGGGCCTCGGGGTCGAGCATGTCCCCCAGCGCGTCGTAGAGGGGACGCAGGTAGGGGTCGATCTTGTCGGTGAGGGATCCGGGCAGGAAGCCGAGGTTCTCCCCCGCCTCGACGGCCGGGCGGGTCAGGACGATGCGGCGGACCTCGCCGGAGAGGAGGCGGCGCACGGCCTGGGCCATGGCCAGGTAGGTCTTGCCGGTGCCCGCGGGGCCGATGCCGAAGACGACGGTCGCGCGGTCGATGGCGTCCGTGTAGGCCTTCTGGCCGGGGGTCTTGGGGCGGATCGAACGACCGCGCGCGGAGAGGATCTCTTCAGTGGGGGCCTCGCCCGAGGTGAGGCGTCCGAGCAGGCCGATGGCCTGTTCGACGGCGGTGGCGTCCAGGGCGGTGCCGCGCCGGGCCATGCCGATGAGTTCTTCAAGGAGGCCCGCGGCAACGTCGATGTCGGCCTGAGTGCCGGCCAGGGAGATTTCACGCCCGGTCACGAGGAAGCGGATGTGCGGGAAGCCGCGTTCGAGGGCGCGCAGAACCTGGTCTGCGACGCCGAGGACCACAATCGGGTCCATGTCTGCGGGGATGGTGACGCGCCCCGTAGTGTGTGCGAGGGTGGCCGCCGCGAGCGCCGGCGCTGTGTTCTCCGTAGTCATACTGCTTCCATTCTACGCTGGAGCGCCCCTCCACAGGCTTCACGGCGCCCGCTTACGCAGTGACCCCGGACGCATCGGAGCGGCGCAGCGGATGGTTCCCGGATGCATGGACGCCCTGGGAACACGCACAATGAAGCCATGCCCACCCTCGAAGAACTCATTTCGCACCCACCACAGCTGCCGGTCACGCGCGCCCTGGGCGATATCGCGGCGGCGACCCGGCCGGGTGGCTGCGCGGTGATCACGGCGCCTCCGGGCACGGGTAAGACGACGCTGCTGCCGCCCGCGGTGGCGGTGGCGTTGGCCCAGTACGACGCGTCGGCGGGGCGTGTTCTCGTCACGCAGCCGCGCAGGGTGGCCGCGCGGGCTGCCGCTCGCCGGATCGCCCGTCTGCTCGGCGAGGAGGTCGGCGGGCAGGTCGGCTATTCGGTGCGCGGGGATTCGCGCGTCAGCGAGCGTACGCGCGTGGAGATGGTGACGCCGGGCGTGGCGCTGCGCCGCCTGCAGCGCGACCCGGAGTTGCCCGGGGTGTCGGCACTGATCGTCGACGAGTTCCATGAGCGCGACCTGGACACGGACCTGGCGCTGGCATTCGCGTTGGACGCACGTTCGGCGCTGCGCGATGACCTTTTCGTCGCACTTACCTCGGCGACACTCGAGGCCTCGCGCACGGTTGATTTCCTGCGCGCCTCGACGGGCGAGGAGCCAGCGCTCGTTGATATTCCGGGGGATATTTTTCCGCTGGAGCTGCGCTACGCTCCCCCTCCGCGCGGCGTCGAGGCGGTGGGCGCGATCGGGAACGAGCGCGTGGGCGTGCGCCGCGAGTATCTGGCGCACGTGGCGCGCACGGTCGAGGAGACGGTCGCCTCTACCGAGGGCTCGGTCCTCGTGTTCTTGCCGGGCGTGGGCGAGATCGAGACCGTCCGAGGCAACCTGCGCCTGGGCGATATTCCGGTCCTGACGCTGCACGGACAGCTGAGCGCAGCCGAGCAGGACCGCGCGCTCTCCCCCGCTTCCGGTCGCCGAGTCATCCTCTCCACGTCCATCGCGGAGTCCTCGCTGACGGTTCCCGGCGTCTCCGTCGTCGTGGACGCGGGGCTCGCACGAGAGCCGCGCTTCGACGCGGGGCGTTCCCTCTCCTCTCTCGTGACCGTTCCGGCGGCGCTCGCCCGCCTCGACCAGCGTGCGGGACGCGCCGCGCGCACAGGCCCGGGCATCGCCGTGCGCGTCATGGATTCGGTGGACGTGGCCCGCAGGCCCGCGCAGTCAGCGCCTGGCATCGCCACGCAGGACCTGACGGACGCGCGCCTCCAGGTTGCCTCGTGGGGCACCCCGGTGGAGGAGCTCGCCCTGCTCGACGCTCCACCCGCGGGCACGTGGGAGGCCGCCGGGCAGCGCCTGTCCTCCCTGGGCGCCATCGACGAGGCCGGGGCCGCCACCGCTCTCGGCCGCACGCTGGCGTCGCTGCCGTTGGACCCGCCCTTGGGCAGGTCCCTCCTGGCGTCGAGCGCGATCCTGGGGGCGTCGAAGGCGGCGCGCTTTGTGGCCCTCCTGTCGGAGGACGTGCGCGTGCCGGGGGCTGACCTGGGCGCGTTCGAGCGTCGGCTGGGTCGCGGTGGCGCCAGCGGTGCTGGAGGTGCGCACGCTCAGGCGGCGCGGGTGAAGGAGACGCAGGCGCGTTTGGAGTGCCTGGCTCAGCGTCTGCCGGCTTCCGCGTCGGACGACGCCCTCGCATCCGTTGCGGCTGCACACCAGGAGGCGGGTTCGCGCACACGGGAGGACGAGTTGGCTCTGACGTGCGCGCTGGCGTATCCGGAGTGGATCGCGCGTCGCCGCCCGGGATCGGCTGCCTACATTTTGGCGGGCGGCGTGGGTGCCGAGCTGCCGCAGGGCTCTCCCCTGGAGGGGCAGGAGTGGCTGGCTGTTGCTTCGATTGACCGGGCGCCGGCCTCGCGCCACGCGCGCATTCTCGCCGCGGTGCCGCTGACGGAGGCGGACGCCCTGGTGGCGGGCGCAGCACTGCTGGAAACCTGCACGCAGGCCTCCATCGACAAGGGAGCACTCACAGCCACCCGCACGCGCACCCTGGGAGCGATCCCCCTCAAGAGCGCCCCGGCCTCGTCCCTGAGCGAAGAAGAGGCGATCGCGCTGGTGGACGAGCACCTGACCGCACGCGGACTGGGCGATCTGGGCTGGGGGAAGGAGGCCCCGTCCCTGCGCGAGCGCATGCGGGTGCTCCATGAGGTGCTCGGCGATCCGTGGCCGGACGTGTCGGATGAGGCCCTCGCGGGCAGCGCCCACGAGTGGCTCCTCCCCTGGGCAAAGCGCCTCGCACAGGGTGGTTC
>CATYYP010000180.1 GCA_958415245.1 Schaalia odontolytica
AGCACAGACAGGGCGGGGCGCACGGAGGGGTCAATGTCACCCGCGACCATGATCAGGCGGGGGCCCGGGCCGACGGCCGGGGGCATCGAGTCACGGAACTGCGCCCAACCGGCGCGGAAGCCCTCGGGGCCGGACGGGTACTCGGCGGCGAGATCCGACCAGGAGATCGAGGCGACCTCGGCCAGTCGAGACAGGGAAGTAATGAGGGTCTCGGAGTCGAGTTCTTTGAGGATTTCGACGGAGACGATCTGGCCGGTCACGTCGAGGGCCGTCAGGCGGGGCGTCTCCTCATCATCCTGGCCGGTCATGTCGCGCCAGGTCACGGGGAAAAGCGGACGCGAGACGATCTGCAGGACCTGCTGGCAGATAGCGTCAACGAGGTCGGGTCCCAGGTCTTGGGCGACCGGGTATCCGAATTGAGCGGGTACGAGGTGACCATCCTCGAACTCAAACAGGGCCATCGCTCTTTCCTTCACGTGTATGGGGCGCTCGTGGCCATTGTTTCATACGTTCCAAAAGAAGCTAGGACGACACAGGCACATTGCGATAGATACCACGTAATTATCAGGCGATGTTACGGGCGTCGACGAGCCATCTCAGCCGCGGAATCCACCGTACCCACAGTCTTTCAAGCCGGTAGAATAGTGAGCTAGCACAACACCATGCCGACACAACGGACAGGACGACCTGAATGCCATCCAGTCCGAGGGTGAAGCCGTCACCAACCTCGCCTCTCTCGAGCGCGACCTCACCAACGTCAACAGTGCCCTCATGGCCATCGAGGACACCCGCACCTCGCAGGACTTCGCCAACATCATCGCCGGCAGAAAACAGACGACGGGCGAAGAGTGGGCAGCGCTCAAGGAGGCGCGGACAAACAAGGCCTCCAACCGCTAACTCATGCTGAGCGGCGGTCCCAGCCCCCGCAGGCTGGGGCCGCCGTCGCACGCTCACACACCAGTCCCGACAGCGGCCCGGGCGAAGGAAAACGCTAGCCACTGACACATGCTGAGCAACTATCCCCAGTTGTCCGATGACTTGGGACCAATGTCGTGTACGATGACAGATGTCGCTCAGAATCCGGATGGCGCAGCATCTTCCACCCGGTTAGACTACTGCGCGGCTGAGCATATGAGACAGAACAGGGTGGCACTCAATGGGCAGGGATAAGCTGCGTATCGTTGAATATTCGGCGCCGGAGCTGCAGGTTCCAGCGTCCGATGAGACGCGCCGCGAACTGTCACCCTACTGCCTGAACACAGACTCCTCCCCCCGCATTTACCCGCATTCCGAACAGGCGGTCAGCCCGCATCTGCCGCCCGTGGAACGCATGCCCGTCCCCGTGACACCCTTCCCCAAGCTGTTCCGCGACGACCCGGAACCCGCGTAATGTGAGGGCCGCAGGCACCAACTGCCTCGGCCCACTCCTTTGCCCAAAGCGCCGCACCTCGCCACGCTCGCGCCAACCAGCCACGGCCTCGCGCGACCATCCGCACACCGGATACCCGCCGCCCCGGGCACGTCCGCGTGACAGACTGGCACCATGAGCGAGAGCTTCCTGACGGACCTGCGCGCACTCATCGACGTCGACGCCTCGAGCGGCACGCGAGCGCGCTACTCCTCCGACGCCGGCCTCACGCGCATCCCGCCGCTGGCCGTCGCATTCCCGCGCACGCCCGAGCAGGCGATCGCGGCCTTCGACCTCACCCGTGCCCACGGCGTCCCCCTCACCGCCCGAGGCGGCGGCACCTCGTGCGCGTCCAATGCGATCGGCCCCGGCCTCGTCCTCGACTTCTCGCGGCACATGAACCGCGTCATCTCGATCAACCCCGAGGCCCGCACTGCCACCGTCGAGCCCGGCTGCGTCGGCTCCACCCTCCAGGCCGCGGCGGCCGAGTACGGACTGCGTTTTGGCCCCGACCCCTCCTCCCAGAACCGCGCGACGATCGCCGGCATGGTCGCCAACAACGCGTGCGGCCCGCATGCGACCGCCTGGGGGCGCACCTCCGACAACATCGTCTCCCTCGACTGCGTGGACGGGCAGGGGCGGCGATTCACGGCCACGACCAACCACGACGCCGCCCTCAGCAACGTGCCGGGGTTGGCCTCCCTCATCGACTCCAACCTGGCGCCCATCCGCACCGAGCTCGGCCGCTTCAAGCGCCAAGTCTCCGGCTACTCCCTCGAGCACCTCACCCCCGAGGGCGGGCGCAACCTCGCCGCCATGCTCACGGGCACCGAGGGTACCCTCGTCCTCATCCTGTCCGTCACCGTGCGCCTCGTGCCCCTGCCCGACGCGCCCGTGCTCGCCGCCCTCGGCTACGGCTCCATGATCGAGGCCGCCGACGACGTGCCCGCACTGCTCGCCCACTCCCCCCTCGCCGTGGAGGGCATGGACCGTCGCCTCGTCGACGTCGTGCGCGCCCACAAGGGCCCCGGCGCCGTCCCTGCCCTGCCCGAGGGCGAAGGCTGGCTCCTCGTCGAAGTCGGCGCCCCCGGCGAAGACGTCACCGCCTCCCTGGAGCGCGCACGCGCACTGTGCGCCGACTCGGCCGCCATCGACACGGTCGTGTACCCACCGGGGGCCCAGGCCTCGGCCCTGTGGAGGATCCGCGCCGACGGTGCGGGCCTGGGCGGGCGCACCCCTCCGGACGGCGCTGGCGGCGGCGACCAGCAGGCCTGGCCCGGCTTCGAGGACGCGGCCGTCCCGCCCGAAAACCTCGGCGCGTACCTGCGCGACTTCACCGCCCTCATGGAGGAGTTCGACATCGACGGGCTCCTGTACGGGCACTTCGGCGACGGCTGCGTGCACGTGCGCCTCGCCATGCCGCTCGACACCCCGGAGGGCGTCACCCACTCGCGCGCGTTCCTGCAGTCCGCGGCCCGCATCTGCGCGGCACACGGTGGCTCCGTCTCCGGCGAGCACGGCGACGGGCGCGCCCGCGGCGAGCTCCTGCGCTTCATGTACTCCCCCGAGATGCTCGACCTGTTCGCCCGCGTCAAGCACGTCTTCGACCCGGACAACCTGCTCAACCCCGGGGTGCTCGCCGCCCCCATGGACGAGGCCGAGGCCGCCTCCCGCGCGCGGGCGCGGAATGCCGGCGGCGTGCTCGAGCTCCAGCCCGGCGTCGACCCACTCGACGCGAACCTGCGCCGCGTCGCCGCGCGCCCCATGCCCGCGGACGGCGGCTTCGCCTTCACCCACGACGGCGGCGACTTCACTGCCGCCGTCCACCGCTGCACCGGCGTCGGCAAATGCCGAGCGGGCGTGTCCGGCACGTTCATGTGCCCGTCCTACCTGGCCACGCGCGAGGAAAAGGACGTGACCCGCGGCCGCGCCCGCATCCTCCAGGAGGCCGCGAACTCGCAGCTCGTGAAGGCCATCGACTCCCCCGAGGTCCTCGAGGCCCTCGACCTGTGCCTGGCCTGCAAAGCCTGCTCCGCCGACTGCCCCGCCGGCGTCGACATGGCCCGCTACCGCTCCGAAGCGCTGTTCCGCACCTACCGGGGCCGCATGCGTCCCCTCAGCCACTACACGCTCGGTTGGCTGCCTCGGCTCACCCGCGTCACCGCGCGCGTGCCCGGCCTGGCAAGCATCGCGAACGCCGTCATGTCGGTTACTCCCCTGCGCTCGCTCGCATTCCGCATCATCGGCCTCGATCCTCGTCGAGGCATGCCCACCCTCCAGTCCGGCACCTTCACCGCGTGGGCTCGCCGCCGCTCCCTGTTGGCGGACAGCGTTCCTGCGTCGGCTTCGTCGGATGCCGTATCCGATGCCCGCGAGCGCAATGCAGCCCCGGCCTCGTCGATGTCGGACTCCCCAATCCTGAGCGGGCCACGCGACCCCGGCGGGCGGCCATACGCGCTTGTGTGGGCGGACTCGTTTAGCCAGACCCTGGATGATGCGGGTGCGCGCGCGGTCGTCGACGTGCTCGAGGCGAACGGGTTCGCGCCGATCGTCGCGCCGGACGCGTGCTGCGGCCTCACGTGGATTACGACGGGTCAGCTAACGGGGGCGAAGAAGCACTTAGCGTCGTTGCTGGGTGTTCTCGCGCCTTTCGCCGCGTCGGGGATCCCGATCGTCGGCGTTGAGCCATCGTGCACGGCGGTCCTGCGCGACGATCTGTTGGATCTACTGCCCGAGGACCCGCGCTCTATGCTCGTGTCGGGCGCGACGCGCACCCTCGCCGAGGTTCTGTCGGCGGTGCCCGTATCCGAGCGTCGCCTGCCGAGCCTTGAGGGCGTCGAGATCGTCGCGCAGCCCCACTGCCACCACTACTCCGTCATGGGGTGGGACGCTGACCAGGCGTTGCTCGAGTCGC
>CATYYP010000181.1 GCA_958415245.1 Schaalia odontolytica
TCCTATGTGCGTCCGCTCTGGGAGCGTTGTCATCCCAGCTTGATCAGTGGTGGATCACGCTTCCGATCGGCCTCGCTGTCGCTCTGGCACCATTCATCACCATTATTTTCATGCTCGTCAACGAGGTGCAGTTGGTGCGCCGCGAAGGCTTTTCGCTGTCGCACGCGCTGCCGCTGCTGTTTGCATGTGCGATTGTTGCCTGGTTCCTCGCGGTTCCGCTGGCGCTCGTCGTTCAGGCTCCCAGACACGTCCTCGGATTCCTGTTCGCGCTGACGCTATGCGGGGCTTGGTTTTTCCTGTCGTTTACCGCGCTGCTGCTATATTCCTGGCTGTACCGCTCACTGCCGCGCAAGCGCCAGTATGACTTCATCGTTATCCACGGAGCCGGGTTGAACGGTACGGACCTGACGCCGTTGTTGCGTGGGCGTGTCGATCGGGCTTACGACCTATGGGTCAAGCAAGACAAAACGGGCGTTTTTGTTCCGTCGGGTGGACGAGGCACCGATGAGGAGATTTCGGAGGCCGAGGCCATGGCGCGGTACCTGCGCTCGCGTGGGGTACCGGATTCGGCCATCGTCCTGGAAGATCGATCCACGACAACGTGGGAGAACCTGACGTATTCACGGGATCTGATCACGCGCCTTAGTAGCGGCACCCCGGAGCGAGCCGCGTTGGTGACGAGTGACTATCACGTGTTCCGCACTGCGATGTACGCACGTGCAGTGGGTTTCAACGCGGATGGCCTGGGCTCAAAGACGGCGAGCTATTATTTTCCAACCGCCTTTATTCGTGAGTTCATCGCGATTTCGCGGCGCTACTGGTGGCCGTATGCGCTCATCATGGGGCTGTGGGCGCTGGCGACGGTGGCCATCTACGCTCTATCGGCGGTGTCCTGATCCTTGTTGTTATGCCAGCTCGATGCCAGAGGCAGCCGCCTCGTCGAGGTAAACGCGCGTCGTAGGTGAAAGGATCCCCGCGACCGGGAGGTCGAGGGGAGACGCGCCCGCAAAGGCTCGCCCGAGAGCATCCGCCTTCGCTGCACCCGCCGTCGTCAGCCACACCTCTGCGCACGCGCGCATGACTGGCATCGATACCGTGATGCGCTCGGGCGGGGGCTTCGGAGAATTGCGGATCGCCAGAATGGGGGAGGCCTCGTCCATATCGACGCGTCCCGGGAAGAGTGAGCAGATGTGCCCGTCGGGGCCCATGCCGATCAGTGCGATGTCAAAGGAACGCTCGCCCATGAGCTCACGCCACGTGTCAGCGAACGCTGCGGTCGCCTCGTCGAGGGAACCCGCGCCAGGAGCGGACGCATCCGAGGTCGGCATACGGACGAACTCGACGCCGGAGGCCGCGTGGAGGAAACCCTCCCACGCCTGATCGTCGTTACGATCCTCGTCGCCCGCCGGCACATAACGCTCGTCGACCAACCACACGCGCACGCGTGACCAGTCGACCTCACCCACGTGGGCGAGCAACGACGGCAAGAGAGTTGTCGTGATGGCGCCCCCCGAGATGGCCAGATTGATGCGCGAGTCAGCTCCGGCCTCGTCGATGAGTGTGTTGAGACGAGCGAGGAACGCGCGGCCGACGGCCTCGTTCAGTTCCTCGACAGTCGGGTAGACCTCGAACGTGTGGACAGTCGCCATCGTCACTCACCCTCAGAGCAAGCAGCCAGCCGCGGGAGTTCCTTCGTGAGGAGCTCCCCGTAGTACACGTCCGGATCCATGCGACGCAGATCCTCCATGAGGGAGTCCTGCACGGAGCGGCGCGCGAGGTTTACGGAGCGATCCTCGAGGCCCGGGCGCGACAGGCGCGCGACCGACGAGGAGGCGCTACGCGACAGCGACACGGTCGTATCGTCGTCGAAGAAGAACGTGATGTCCGTGATCGTGTGGGCCTCGGGATCTACGACTCGCTCGACGGGCACGCCCAGCTGGTGATGCAGCCATGCGGCCACGAGGAAAGGCGAGGGATGCGTCGCGTTACCCGCGACGCGGATCGACGTCGGCAGGCGGTCAAAGTCCTCTGCGATGGCCGCAAGCAGCGCCCGCCATAGCGTGACGCCGGCCCACGCGAGATCCGTGTCGCCGGGGGTGTACACGGCCGAGAGGGCCGACAGGGTATCCATGGGGCACTCGGTTGCGCGCGAGTCTGTAATGCGCTTGACCGCGAGGCGACCAAGCGGGTGTGCGCCCGGGTTTTGCGGGGGAACGACCGGCCAGTACGTGACGACCGGAGTATCCGACTGGAGAAGCGGCATGACGAGCGAGTCGATGTTCGAGGCAGCCTCACCGCGAGGCTCCAGGATGATGATGTCGGACAGGCCCGCTGCGTCGCCGACGCGGATCTGGGCGTTCAGACGCGCCGTGCCCTCGGTGGACTCAGGCTCGACGATGACGATCACGCGGCAGGGATGCTCGCGCGAGACCGCGTCGGAGACCTCGATCGCGTTGTCGACGTCGATGAGGTCGGGCACGCAGATGAGTAGCGTGAGGACACGGCTCAGAGCGGCGGAACCGCGCTCGTCGCGCAGCTCCACGATGCGGGAGGCGACCTCGGCCGACGTGGTGTTCTTCAAGGTGATGATCACGGGAGCCTCCAGAAACGGCCGTCGCGGGCCAGCATGTCGTGCGCGGATTGGGGACCCCACGTGCCGGGCGCGTAGGGCTCGGGCTGCCCCTGGGTCTCCCAGAAGGACAGGATCGGGTCGAGGATTCTCCACGAGGCCTCGACCTCGCGCTGGTGCGGGAACAGGGGAGCTGAGCCGACGAGCGCGTCCAGGATGAGACGCTCGTAGGCCTCGGGCGAGTCCTCGGTGAAAGCGTGGCCGTAGGCGAAGTCCATGGTTACGTCACGCACCTGCATGGAAGTGCCCGGAACCTTCGCACCAAGCTTGAGGGTCAGGCCCTCGTCCGGCTGGACGCGAATAACGAGCGCGTTCTGACCCGATTCGCTGAGGTCGGAGTTGCCGAAGGGCACGTGGGCTGAACGCTTGAAGATGACGGCGATCTCGGTGACGCGCTTACCGAGGCGCTTGCCGGCACGCAGGTAGAAGGGCACACCCGCCCAGCGGCGCGTGTCCACGAAGAGCTTGATCGCGGCGAAGGTCTCGGTGGTTGAGTCGGCCGGAATGCCGTCCTCCTCGAGGTAGCCGCGCACCTGATCGCCGCCCTGCCAGCCGCCGGCGTACTGCCCGCGCGCCGTATCGATGGCTAGGTCCTCGGGCAGGCGCACTGCGGAGAGCACCTTCTCTTTCTCCGCCCTGATTTCCTCGGGCGTGAAGTGGACGGGCTCCTCCATGGCGGTCAGGGCCATGAGCTGAAGCAGGTGATTCTGGATGATATCGCGGGCCGCGCCGATGCCGTCGTAGTAGCCCGCGCGCGTGCCGATGCCGATGTCCTCGGCCATCGTGATCTGCACGGAATCGACGTAGTTCGCCTTCCATAGCGGCTCGAACATCGCGTTCGCGAAGCGCATCGCCATGATGTTCTGGACGGTTTCCTTGCCCAGGTAGTGGTCGATGCGGAAGACGTCCTGCTCGTCGAAGATCTGCGAGATGACGTTGGAGAGTTCTTGCGCCGACTTGAGGTCGTGTCCGAAAGGCTTCTCGATGATGACGCGACGCCATTCGCGGCCCTGACGCTTGTTGAGGCCCGTGTCGGACAGGTGCTTGGCCACGACGGGGAAGTACGAGGGTGGAATCGACAGGTAGAACGCGTGGTTGCCGCCGGTGCCGCGCGAGTGGTCGAGCTCGGCGACGGTGTCGGCCAGCTGGCGGTAGGCATCGGGGTCGTCGAAGGTGCCTGAGACGAAGCGCAGGCCCGAGCGCAGCTGGTTCCAGGTTCCCTCGTTGAAGCCGGTGCGGGTGTGTGCCTCGATGGAGGCGCGCACGTATTCCTCGAAGTCCTGCGGGCTCCAGTCCCTGCGGGCGAAGCCGGTCAGAGAGAAGGCAGGGTGGAGGAGGCCTCGGTTGGCGAGGTCATAGATGGCGGGCAGGAGCTTCTTGCGCGCAAGGTCGCCCGTAATACCGAAGATGACGAGGCCACACGGCGGGGAGATACGCGGAAGCCTGCGGTCCTGGGGATCACGCAGGGTGGGAATCTCGTTGGTCACGAGTGGTCGCTCCGTTCGCTAGGGGGAAGGACGAGGCCGTGGTCCGAACGCTTCGCCCGCAGGGGGAAATGGAACGGGACCGAGGACCCACACATGTGTAAGAGAATAGGGCTGCTGGCACACCCTCGCGCGCCAGCAGCCCTATCTTCAGTTCAGTTGACTATAAAGTCACGAACGAGCGGCCTCGATGGATTCCTT
>CATYYP010000182.1 GCA_958415245.1 Schaalia odontolytica
TCGTTGTTATTGGCGGCATTAATCTGCTGTCCGCCGGCCAGTATGGCGAGATCGAGGCCTGGCTGTCGATGGTGAAGATTATCGCGATCATTGCCTTCCTGTGTGTGGGCGTGTACCTGGTTGCGCGCACGGTGATCGTCGGGCCCCTGCCCGGCCACGAGGGAGTGTGGCAGAACATTTCGGGGCACAACGGGTTTATGCCCAATGGCCTGTCGGGCATCGCGGTCGCGCTCCTGGCAGTCATTACGTCTTTCGGTGGCCTGGAGATCGTGACGATCGCGGCGGCCGAGGCCGAGGATCCCCGCGCCGCGATGACCAGCGCGATCCGCTCGGTCGTCACTCGCATCCTCGTGTTCTATGTCGGCTCTGTCGTCCTGCTGGTTGCGCTGCTGCCGTGGGATGGTGAGGCCATGAAGACGAATGCTTTCGCCGCTGTGCTCGAGATGGCTGGCGTCCCCGCGGTCGGTACGCTGATGAACCTCATTATTTTCATGGCGCTGATCTCGGCGTTCTCCGCGAACATCTACGCTTCGTCGCGCATGGCCTACTCGCTGTCGGCACGAGACATGGGTGCGCGCTGGCTGCTGGGTGCTTCGGCGTCCAATAGGGCTCGCGCGCGCTCGGTTGTCGAGGCTGCCCTCGAGGACGACGAGGCCGTCCTGGCCTCCGAGATGGAGGGCGATATTGAGGCCGGACGGACCCCGAAGCGCGCGGTCGGCCTCGTCGTGGTCTTGGCGCTGCTGGCGGTCCTGGGGAACTGGTATCTGCCCGGCTCGATCCTGACGGTGCTCATCAACGCGATCGGCATGGTGCTGCTGATCGCGTGGACGTTCATCATCATTTCGCTGATGCGCCTGCATCCGTCGCTGGAGCGTTCGGGTTCCCTGGTGATTCGCATGCCCGGCTGGCCGTGGCTGCCGTGGTTGGTCCTCGCGGGCCTGGGCGGCATCGGTGTCCTCATGCTCATGAGCGACGAGGGCCGGGCTCAGCTGGTCTCCATGGGTGCGCTGACGCTCCTCATCATCGTGATTTACTTCGTGCGTCAGCTGGTGGGGTCGCGCAAGAGGGCCTAATTATCCACAGGCGCCTACCCGCCTGGACGCAGATGCCGGTGGGTGGGTGCATCATGAGGGCACCCCGAACGGTCGGGGTGCCCTCATCGTGTGGGTGTTGTGAGAGGAAGGAGAGGGAGATGGCGCGCAAGCGACGCAGGAGCGTTGGGGACACGGTCCTCCTGCTGCTGATTCTCGCGGCGCTCGTGTGGGCGTTCGCGCCCGGCGTCGGCTGGGATCTGCTGGGCCTGCGCTCGCGCCTGGGGTGGCCGCCGCTGCGCAGCGGGCAGGCACTGTCCTCTCTGCCGGATAGCGAGGCTGCCCGCCAGCTGCGTGAGCTCACGGTCCGAGAGTCGGTCGACGATCCGGCCGCGCCGTCGTATGACCGCGAGGCCTTCGGGCAGCGCTGGGCAGACACCGACCACAACGGCTGCGACACCCGCAACGACATTCTTGCCCGCGACCTGGCGCGCCCCACCTTTAAGCCGGGCACGCGCGATTGCGTCGTCCTGTCGGGCACGCTCGCCGAGCCCTACACGGGCGCCACGATCGAGTTCCAGAGGGGGGACAAGACCTCGTCCCTGGTGCAGATCGACCACGTCGTCGCCCTCGCGGATGCGTGGCGCTCGGGCGCCTGGCAGTGGGACGCGCAGCGCCGCCAGGAATTCGCCAACGATCCGGAGAACCTGCTCGCCGTGGATGGGCAGGCCAACGAGGACAAATCGGCCTCGTCCGCGGACCAGTGGCTGCCGCCCAATACCGCGTTCCGCTGTGACTATGTGAAGCGCCAGATCGCCGTCAAAAACGCCTATGGGCTGAGCGTCACCCGGGCTGAGCAGGACGCGCTCGCCGAGCAGCTGTCTATCTGTTCCGGGTGATGGGTGGGGTGCTAGCCCTGCGCCATGCGCGGCTGTAACGCGCAATTCTGACCAGCAATTTCCAGCGGATTCCCAGCCGTTTTCTCACGATGTGTCCATCTCGTGTGGAACTGAGCGCACGTCCGCAACATTGCCCGATAACGCCGGTAATGTTCCCCTCAAGGGGAGAGGTGACATGTACACGGCAATTAACTGGGCGCTTGATCTGGGCCTTTACGCCGCTGTCTGCGCAATCACGTGCGCGCTGTGGTGGTTGCTCGGGCGCCGAGGTGAAACCAGTGCCACCGCGGGGCGTGCCGAGGCCTCGACCGACTCCGCTCAGAGTTCCGGGCGGGTGAGCCGTGCCCGCCTGACCGTCGTTCAAGCATTGCCGCTCATCTATCGTCGCTCGAAGCAGACGGGTGCGCTTCTGCCTCGCGAGGAGAACCCGGACACCCCGATGACGGCAGAGATTCCCGTAGTCGCGGCCCCCGCCTCGTCGATGTGGAGGTTCCCGCGCGCCCTGCCTCTCGCCTGGATCCTGTACGTGGCAGGCCTGCTGATTTTCACCCTGCTGCCGCTGCCCTCCGACCCGGTGGCCGCGTGCGCCGCGATCATCCACTGGGACAACTACACGCCGTTCGGATCGTTCGTGGCTGTCGCCGACCAGTTCCGCGACGGCGAGAGCCTGCGCGGGACCCTGTACGCGCTGTCGATCCTGCTCAACATCGCGCTGTTTGTGCCCCTCGGAGCGCTCGCGGAAACCAGCTGGCGCTTCCGCCGCATGCGTAGTGCCCCCGAGGGTGCGCCCGCCGACGGGTCTCGCCTGGCCCGTTCGATCCCGCACCGCCGCATCCTGGCGTGGGTGTCGATCGGCTGTGCCGTCTCCTGCCTCATCGAGCTGACCCAGTACACGGGCCTGTTCGGCGTCGTGCCCTGCACCTACCGGGTCGTCGACATCGACGACGTCATCATGAACACGCTGGGCACCTATGCGGGCGTGCGCCTGCTGCCGTTCATGGCGCGCAACTCGCGCTTCATGGGCGCGTAGGTGGTTACAACCAGCCGGCCGCGCGGGCCAGGGACGCGGCCTCGGCGCGCGTGCGCGCGTCCATCTTCAGCATCGACGACGACACGTGGTTGCGTACCGTCCCCTGGCTGAGTCCCAGCGAGTGAGCGATATCCGCGATGGTGCCGCCACCCTCGACCTCGCGCAAAACGTCGGCCTCGCGGTCCGTCAGGGGTGAGGGGCCCGCCGACAGCGCCTCGAGGGCCAGGCTCTGGTCGATCGCGCGGCCCCCCGCAGCCACGGTGCGCACACCGTCGGCCAGGGCTTCGACCGGCGCGTCCTTGACCATGAAGCCCGTAGCGCCCGCGTCGAGGGCGCGCTGCAGGTATCCCGGTCGCCCGAACGTCGACACGATGAGCACACGCACCCCCGGGAAACGGGAACGAATCGCCTGCGTGGCCGTGATGCCGTCCATACGGGGCATCTCGATGTCGACGATGGCGACGTCGACGGGGGTGCCCCTGCGGGCCGGGTCGTCCGCTGATGCCAGGCGCGCCAGCTCCTCGAGGGCCTGCGCGCCGTCGGCCGCCTGCGCGACGACCTCGATGTCGCGCTCCAGGTCCAGCAGCCCCGCCAGGGCGCCGCGAATCATCGCCTGATCGTCAGCCACGAGTACCCGAATCGTCACGCCACCCTCCTGTCTGTCTGCGCTTGGGGTACCAGGCTAGCGCAGGTCGCAGGATCATCTCTCGGGTGTGCCCGCCCTTCAGGACGAGTGGGTGTCGGGTGTGGCCTCGAAGGCCAGTGCGAGTGTCCACGTGGAGCCCGACGCGCCCCACGTGAGTGTCCCCTCGTCGCCGACCAGATCGGACAGGCCCGCCAGGCCCGACCCCGATCCCGCGCTCGACGCGGCGTAGGCGGCCGAGTAACCGTCGTTGGTGACGGTCACGCCCTCCGGGGACAGGCGGACGCGGACCCACGAGGGGTGCGCGTGCAGGATGGCGTTCGTGACGCCCTCGCGGATCACGTGAGCGGCCGCGGCCGAACGAGGCCCCGACGGCGGCTCGCCCTCGTTCGTGATCTCGGCGTCGATGCGCGCGACCTCCAGGAGGGCTCGTGCCTCCTCAAGCTCCTCGACGGGCGACAGGGCCCGCGTAGCCGCCACGATGCGGCGGACGTCAGCCAAGGCCTCGTTCGACTGAGCCGTGACCGCGCGCAACTGCTCGCGCGCCTCCTCGACGCGCCCCGCCTCCAGGAGACGACCTGCCAGCTCGGACACCATCGTGATCCCCGTCAGCGAGTGCCCGAGGATATCGTGCA
>CATYYP010000183.1 GCA_958415245.1 Schaalia odontolytica
TAACCTAGGAGCAGCCCCCATGGGATGGGACCGCTTTTGGACGAGGGAGTCTGTCGTGACATACCGACTCAATAGGACAATGCTGCGCCGAACGCTGGGTGTTGGCGCTGCAATCGCGCTGATGGGAGGTGTGCTTCCAGCCGCGTGGGCCGCGCCCGGGACGGAAACGTCAAACGAGGGTAACGACGTGACTGCTGCCGACGCGGGAGCTGCCGGAGCCGCCGCCGACGTGCTGGTGACAATCCCCGGTAACCACAACATGGCGATGGGATGCGACGCAGACTGGGCACCCGGCTGCGAGAAAGCCGCACTCACGCGCGACGCGACGGGCGTGTACAGCGCGACGTTCACGCTTCCGGCCGGTGACTACCAGTACAAGGTCGCCGAGGGCGGCTCCTGGGATACGTCGTTCGGTGCCGGGGGCGTTGCGGGAGGGGCAAACATCTCCTACACCCTGAGTGAAACGACGTCCGTCACCTTCTTCTACAACCGCGCGACGCACCGCGTGTGGAATACCGCCACCGACCAGATGGTGACGCTGCCGGGTTCCTTCCAGAAGTCTTTGGGCTGCACGGATAACTGGAAGCCCGCATGCCTGGCGCCTCTCATGGAGCCGGTGGGGGACGGGACCTACACCTACGCCACCACCGCGCTGCCTGAGGGCGACTACGAGTTCAAGGTTGCCGTTGGCGGGTCCGACAACGAGAATTACGGGCAGGATGGTGCCATCGGCGGTGCCAACTACCAGTTTGCAACGAAAGCGAACAAGCTCGTGACCTTCACCTACGATTCTCAGACGCACAAGGTCGACATCGCGAGCGCTGACGCCCCGGTTGCGGGCGCCGGTGAGCAGCGCGCCTACTGGGTGACCTCGAACATTCTCGCGTGGCCGACCTCGCTGCTGCCCGAGGGTGTGACTCGCGCGCAGGTCCTCGACGGTTCTGCGAAGCTCTCCTACGAGCTGGTGACCGCCCCCGAGGGTGGCGCTGGCCTGGCGGATGGTGCCGTCACGGGCGCTTCGACGAGCGCCCTGACCGTCGCGGGTGACCTGCCCGCCGAGGTGACGACGGCCCACCCGAACCTCAACGGATACATCGCCCTGAAGGCCTCCCTCGACGAGGCCGGGGCCCGCGAGGCCCTCACCGGCCAGATCGCGGTCGCCCAGAAGTCGGGGGAGAGCGTCAACGCCTTCACCGGCGTGCAGATCGCACCCGTACTCGACTCCCTCTACGCGGCCAAGGCCACCCAGGCCTCGTACGGCGTGGGATGGAACGAGGCGGGAAACCCGACGTTCGCGCTGTGGGCGCCGACCGCTAAGAACGTGACCCTGCTGTCGTGGAATACCTCGACCCCGCGCGGCTCCGACGCCGATGTGCAGGGTGATGGCCTGCGTACCGCCGCCGTGCGCGGCGAGGACGGCCGCTGGAGCGTAGACAACGCCGCCGGTGAGATCCACGAGGGCGCCCAGTACCTGTGGGAGGTCAGCGTCTACGTGCCCGAGACGGGCAAGGTGGAGACGAACCTCGTGACCGACCCCTACTCGGTGGCCCTGACCGTTGACTCGACGCGCTCCGTCGCCGTCAACATGGACAATCCGTCGATCGCCCCGTCGGTGTGGACGGACTCCAAGGCACCCGTCATCGCGGACGACGCCCAGCGCTCCATCTACGAGCTGCACGTGCGCGACTTCTCCGCCGCAGATACGTCGGTGCCCGAGTACATGCGCGGCACCTACATGGCCTTCACGCAGTTCCAGTCCAACGGTATGCGCCACCTGGCCGAGCTGTCGCGCGCCGGCATGAACACGGTGCACCTGCTGCCCACTTTCGACATCGCGACCATCCCCGAGAAGCGCGCTGACCAGAAGACGCCTGCGATCCCCGAGGATGCCGGCCCGGCGTCCGAGGAGCAGCAGGCGGCGGTCATGGCCGTGGCCGACCAGGACGCCTACAACTGGGGCTACGACCCGCTGCACTGGATGGCCCCCGAGGGCTCCTATGCGACCTCGTCCCAGCAGAACGGTGGCGCGCGCGTGCGCGAATTCCGCTCCATGGTGGGTGGTCTGCACTCGATCGGCATGCAGGTCGTCCTCGACCAGGTCTACAACCACACGCCCGCGGCGGGTCAGTCCGCCCACTCCGTGCTTGACCGCGTCGTGCCCGGCTACTACCAGCGCCTGAACGCCACCGGCGGTGTCGAGACCTCGACCTGTTGCTCCAACGTTGCGACCGAAAACGCGATGAGCGAGCACCTGATGATCGACTCGATGATCCACTGGGCGAAGTACTACCACGTTGACGGCTTCCGTTTCGACCTCATGGGCCACCACCCGGCCGAGGAGATGAAGCGCGCGAAGGCGGCTCTGTCGTCCCTCACCCTGGAGAAGGACGGTGTGGACGGCTCGCGCCTGTACATCTACGGCGAGGGCTGGAACTTCGGTGAGGTCGCGAACAACGCGCTGTTCACCCAGGCCACGCAGGGCCAGCTGGACGGCACCGGTATCGGCGCGTTCAACGACCGCCTGCGCGACGCCGTGCACGGTGGTGGCCCCTTCGATGACGACCACCGCGTGCTGCAGGGCTTCGGCTCGGGCGCGTTCTCGGACTTCAATGGTCTCGACACCCGCTCCGAGGCGGACCGTCGCGCCGACTATCTGCACCGCGTGGACCTCGTGAAGCTGGGACTGGCGGGCAACCTGAAGGACTACACGCTCACCACCTACGACGGTAAGACCGTGTCGGGCACGCAGCTGGACTACAACGGCCAGGGCGCCGGGTTCGCCTCCCAGCCTGCCGAGAACGTCAACTACGTGGATGCCCACGACAACGAGACGCTCTTCGACCTGGTCACCTACAAGATGCCGGCGGATGCTCCGATGGATCACCGCGTGCGCATGTCGCTGATCAGCCAGGCCTCTGTGGCCCTGTCGCAGTCGCCCTCCTTCTGGGCCTCGGGCACGGAGATGCTGCGCTCGAAGTCCCTGGACCGCGACTCCTACAACTCCGGTGATCACTTCAACGCGATCGATTGGTCGATGCGCGACAACGGTTTTGGCCGTGGCCTGCCGGTGAAGTCGAAAAATGGCGCGGCCTGGAACCACATGCGCCCGCTGCTGGAGAACCCCGATCTGAAGCCGACCCCGGAACAGATCGACACCTCCTCGGAAATCGCGATGGACTTCCTGCGCGTGCGTTCCTCCTCGCGCCTGTTCACGCTGGGCAGCGCGGATCTGATCCGTTCCAAGGTGACCTTCCCGAACTCGGGTGAGGCTGCCGTGGATGGCACGATCCTCATGCTCATTAACGACGAGGCCGGGGCCGGGAACGACATCGACGCGAAGCTCGACGGTGCTCTCGTCGTCTTCAATGCGACAGGGGAGTCCGTGACCACCGCGGTCGAGGGCCTGTCGGGTCGCGTCTTCAAGCTGCACGAGGCCCAGGCGAACGGCTCGGACGAGACCGTCAAGGGCGCGTCCTTCGATGCGAAGACGGGCTCCGTCACGGTTCCCGCTCGCACGGTCGCCGTCTTCACGCAGGCCGCGGGCGATCGCATCGATCCTACCGTCACCCCGGAGCCGGATCCGGCTGCCGCGCAGTGGGTCGCCTCGGGTGATGGCCGCTGGTGGCTGCGCTACCCGGATGGGAGCTACCCCGCCAACGAGCGTGTTGTCCGTGACGGCGTCACGTACTCCTTCGATGCCAGCGGTTGGATGAAGACCGGCTGGCAGGTCGAGGATGGCGCGTGGCGCTACTACGCCCCTTCCGGCGCGATGGCGACTGGTTGGACCGCCGTGGGCGGTACCTGGTACTACCTGGATCCCGACACAGGTGCCATGGTGACCGGCTGGCTGAAGGATGGTGACACCTGGTACTACCTGAACGCCAGTGGCGCGATGGCCAGCGGCTGGGTGAACCTGGGCGGCGCCTGGTTCTACCTGAACGGCAATGGCTCGATGGCAACCGGCTGGGCCGCCGTGGGTGGTCAGTGGTACTACCTGACGGAATCCGGCCAGATGGCGATCGGATGGGTGAAGGACGGCGGCAGCTGGTACTTCTGCCACCCGTCGGGCGCCATGGCGACTGGACGTGTCGTTATCGGCGGCACCGCCTACACCTTTGATGGTTCGGGCCGCTGGGTCGCCTAGCGGATCGCTACACAAACGGGTGGGCCGGGACGATTCAATCGTCCCGGCCCACCCGTTTATCTTGTCTCAGGTCGTGCCTTAC
>CATYYP010000184.1 GCA_958415245.1 Schaalia odontolytica
CGTCACGGGCGTGCGCCAGGCACCCCAGCTACGCCGTTGGATGTTGCCCGATCTCTACGGAGCTCTCGTGTGCGTCCACATGTCCCCATGCGCACGGGGAACGAGGCCCGTCCACGTACGCACGTGCCCCGTCGACGAGCGCACGACAGAGGCCGCCGTCATCGTCTCCACGGTCTCGCGTACCTTCGCCCTCGCCCTGCGGCTCGAGGAGTACCACGGGCGATGGATCACGACGGCCCTCGAACTCGCCTGACGGACCGGCCGCGCGGCTCGACGGATACGCAAACGGGTGAGGGGGCTCCCGCAGGAACCCCCTCACCCGTGACGTGTACCGATCAGCGGCGGCGACGCTTCTTAGCGGCAGCGCGACGCTCCGCGCGGTTGCCGCTCGACGAGGACGGGGCCGACTCGGTGCCTTCAGCGGAGCTGTAGCTCACGCGGCTCGGCGCCTTCGCGCGGCCCACGTTGCCCATCACCGAACGGGCGTGGGCAACGGCCTCGCGCGCGGCCGCGGAGGCCGCAGACTCGGCGGCGGCAACGTCCTCGACGCTGGGCTCGGAAGAGGACGACGAGGCCTCCTCCTGCGCGGGAGCGACGGTGGCAGCGGCGATCGAACCGCCGGCTTCCTCCTCGGCGGCAGCCAGGGCGCGCTCGAACTGCTTCGCGTAGGAGAACACCTGCTGGACGGACTCTTCGCGGATGCGCTCGACCATCGCCTGGAACATCTGGGCGCCCTCGTCCTTGTACTCGACGAGCGGGTCGCGCTGACCCATCGCGCGCAGGCCAATGCCTTCCTTCAGGTAGTCCATCTCGTAGAGGTGCTCACGCCACAGGCGGTCCACCACGGAGATGACGACGCGACGCTCGAGGGTACGAATGGGCTCGTCGCCCAGCTGCGCCTGCGCCAGCGGGTTGGCGTTCAGACGATCCTCGGTGTCCGCGTAGACGGCGTGGATGTCGCCGACCAGCTCGGTCACCAGATCGTCGCGCACGAGGGACGCAGCACCACCGTGTTCCTCCTCGACCTCTTCGATCGTGACCGACGGCGGGTAGTAGGCGCGCAGGTGCTCCCACAGGGTGGGCAGATCCCACTCGTCCACGGGCTTGTCGGCGATCGCCTCGTCGACCAGGCCGGTCACGAGGGACTCCATGAACGCGCGCATCTGCGGGCCCATGTCCTCGCCCTCGAGCACCTTGCGGCGCTCGGCGTAGATCGTCTCGCGCTGACCCGTCATGACGTCGTCGTACTTCAGGACGTTCTTACGGATCTCGAAGTTGCGGGCCTCCACCTGGTGTTGGGCCGACGCGATCGAACGCGACACCATGCGGTTTTCCAGCGGCATGTCCTCCGGGTAGGCGCCCGAGGCCATGATGCGCTGGGCCATGCCCGAGTTGAACAGGCGCATCAGGTCGTCTTCCATCGACAGGTAGAAGCGGGACTCACCCGGGTCACCCTGACGGCCGGAACGTCCACGCAGCTGGTTGTCGATACGACGCGACTCGTGGCGCTCCGAACCGAGCACGTACAGGCCGCCCAGCTCGCGCACCTCCTCACGCTCGGCCTCGACGGCCTCTTCCGCGGCCTCGAGAGCCTTGGGCCACGCCTCGCGGTACTCCTCCGGATTCTCCTTCGGGTCGAGGCCCTCGGCAGCCAGGTTCGCCTGGGCGAGGAACTCCGAGTTACCACCCAGCATGATGTCGGTACCACGGCCGGCCATGTTCGTGGCCACCGTGACCGCGCCCTTGCGGCCGGCCATCGCGACGATGGCGGCTTCGCGGGCGTGCTGCTTGGCGTTGAGCACCTGGTGCGGAATGTGCTTCTTCTTGAGCATCTGGGAGAGCAGCTCGGACTTTTCCACCGAGGCGGTACCGATGAGGACCGGCTGGCCGGCCTCGTGGCGCTCCACGACGTCCTCAATGATCGCGTTCAGCTTGCCCTTCTCCGTCGGGTAGACGAGGTCGGACTGATCCTTGCGGATCATCGGCTTGTTCGTGGGGATCGGGATGACGTCGATCTTGTAGGTTGACGCGAACTCTGCGGCCTCGGTCTCGGCGGTACCGGTCATGCCGGAACGCGAGCCCTCGGGGTACAGACGGAAGTAGTTCTGCAGCGTGATCGTGGCAAGCGTCTGGTTCTCGGCCTTGATCTCCACGCCTTCCTTGGCCTCGATTGCCTGGTGCATGCCGTCGTTGTAGCGGCGGCCCGGCAGAACACGGCCCGTGTGCTCGTCGACGATGAGGACCTCGCCGCCGTCCACGATGTAGTCGCGGTCCTTAAAGAACAGCTCCTTGGCGCGGATCGCGTTGTTGAGGAAGCCGATCAGCGGGGTGTTCGCAGCCTCGTAGAGGTTCTCGACGCCCAGCTGGTCCTCGACCTTGTCGATGCCCGGCTCCAGGATGCCGACGGTCTTCTTCTTCTCGTCGACCTCGTAGTCCTCGTCGCGCTTCAGCAGACGCGCGATGCGGGCGAACTCAACGTACCAGCGGTTCAGGTCGCCGTCAGCGGGACCCGAAATGATGAGGGGGGTACGGGCCTCATCAATGAGGATCGAGTCAACCTCGTCGACGATGACGAAGGCGTGGCCGCGCTGGACCATATCCTCGGGCACCTGCGCCATGTTGTCACGCAGGTAGTCGAAGCCGAACTCGTTGTTCGTACCGTAGGTGATGTCGCAGGCGTACATCTCGCGGCGCTCGGCAGGCGTCTGACCCACGAGGATACAACCGCAGGTCAGGCCCAGGAAGTTGTAGACGCGGCTCATGATGTCCGACTGGTACTTCGCCAGGTAGTCGTTGACCGTCACGACGTGCACGCCCTTGCCGGTCAGCGCGCGCAGGTACGACGGCATCGTGGCGACCAGGGTCTTACCTTCACCGGTCTTCATTTCGGCGATCTTGCCCTGGTGCAGGGCGATACCACCCATGACCTGCACGTGGAAGGGACGCATGCGCAGGATTCGCCACGAGGCCTCACGGACCGTCGCAAACGCCTCGACCAGGATGTCATCCAGGGTCTCGCCATCCTCGAGGCGATCCTTGAACTCCTGGGTCTTAGCCTGCAGCTCCTCGTCCGTCAGAGCCTCAAAATCCTCCTGCAAGGCATCAACCTGCGACGCAAGCCGATCCAGCTTGCGCAGCATACGCCCTTCGCCAGCGCGAAGGATCTTGTCAATAATCGACACGAATAGCTCCTGACGTTAATCGCCCGCCCCCTTGTAGAGCGGACAGACAAATCCACCCATTAGTTTACGAACTAACTGCCCAAAGTGGAAACGCCCGCGCGAACTATGGACGTATTTAACGCTGACAGCGCACACGGGAGCGCCCCGGGCATGGTGCCCGGGGCGCCGCGGCCCTTCAACCGTCAGATTGTCGTGTTCAAGCGAAGCACGCCGTACGTCCACCCGTGGCGGTGGTAGACGACGCACGGCTGGTTCGTGTCCTTGTCGACGAAGAGGAAGAAGGGGTGGCCAACCATCATCATCTGATCCAGGGCCTCATCCACGCTCATCGGCGGGGCCTCGTGCACCTTCTGACGGACAATGATCGGGGTATCGCCCCACTGCTCCTCGCGGGCCTCTCCGACCTTCAGGTCCTCAGCGCTGCGCAGCGGCTTGGGAGCCTCGGGTTCGAATGTGGCCGTCTCTTCGACGACGGGAGCTTCGAGGATTTCGGCTTCGGCCAGGTCGCGCGGGTACCGACGGCGGTGGTCCTTCACGCGATCACGCAGGCGGCGCAGGCGCTCGTAGAGCTTGCCGGCGGCGATGTCGACGGCCGCATAGCGATCAGCGGACTGAGCCTCAGCGCGGATAATCGGGCCCTTACCGTAAACGGTCAGCTCGATGCGCTCGGCAGTGTCGGCCTGGCGGGGGTTACGTTCGTGAGTCAGCTCCACATCGACGCGCTGAGCGCGGGGGTAGAACTGAGTGATCTTCGAAACCTTCTCCTCCACGTATTCCCGGAAATTCGGGTGAATCTCGGCATTACGTGCGACGACGGTGATGTCCATGTGTTTCCTCCATGGTGTGCGGCGGGCATCGTTGCCCGCAGGTGGGGATTGTTCGGTGCTCACTGCCCGAACCGTGGTCTGAGCTATCACCTCCCGCACTGACGTGAGGAGCGTCCCTGCTGCTCACGCTATCGAAAGTCTGTACGCACATCATACCCCAGCCGGTGACCTGCGTCATGAGATAAGCCCGGGTCGGCACAGAGTCACAACCG